>NZ_JBWFBN010000002.1:270466-301424 GCF_056326165.1 Saonia sp. | reverse complement strand
TTAACAGAAGAAGCACCTTCACCACGACATGAATTCTTTTATTATGCTGAAAACAATTTACTGGCCTTTAGAGTAAATCAATGGAAAGTACATACGGCGATAAAAGACGAATGGCTAGTACAACCAACTCAGCTTAACGGCGGAATGCTTATAAACTTAAAATTAGACCCTTTTGAGCGTAGTCCAGAATCTGCTGGGCATTTTCTTTGGATGAAAGAAAAAACCTATGTGTTGCCTCAATTTGTACCTTATTTAAGCAAATATGGCAAGAGTCTTAAGGAATTTCCACCGAGACAGACAGGAGCTGGATTGGGCATTAATGCTTTAATGGGCAAAAAGAACTAATATTATGTGGAAAAAAGTCTTGTTAGGCATATTGCTTTTGGTGCTAATAATAGGAGGGCTTTTCATTTTTAAAAATAATATTAGGAATTTACAGGACTTTAAACGTACCGTTTTTCAAGCCACTCACAACAGAGAAAGTGTGGCGGAACATGAGGCCTTTTCCATTGCCTATGATGCTTACTTATATGGTTTAGTAAGGGTGAAAGGAATGCTTTTAGAACAACGTGCCACGCACCCAAAATACCATGATTATGCTCCATTAAATCAATTTCATATTAGTAAGGAACTTGCTAAACCAGGTTTTACGGACTTTACGCCCAACTGTGACACCTATTATGGTTTGGCTTGGTTAGATGTATCGCAAGGACCAATTATGCTAACCCTTTCAGAAATTCCAGAGAAATATTATACCATACAAGCCACCGATGCTGGTCTAAACACTTTTAATTACATAGGAAGCCGACTAAATTCTAAGGTGGGCTATTATGCCTATTGCCTTAAATCTTGGGAGGGAGAATTACCAGACAGTATTACACGAATTGATAGTAAAACGAATCAAGTTTTTTTACAAGCTCGATATTTAACACAGCCAGGTGACAAACAAGACGAAGCTCAAGTACAAACAAAAATGAAGAGCCTAAAACTAACGCCATTAAACTCTGAGGCCAAATATGAACAGATTGATGCTAACTCAGCCATGGCAGACCCCCTAAATACCAACCCATCTTTCTTAAATCTCGAATTTTATAATCTCTTGAATAAGGCACTAACCAAAAATCCTCCTACCGAAAGGGAATTGGAACTGGTTGGTAAATTTGGAAAGCTCAATATTGGTAATGGAAAAACTTTTGATGCTAGTTCGCTTAGTAGTGCTCAAAAAAAAGGAATGAAAGCAGGCCAGATGGCCGCTTTTAGAAAATTATATGATATTCTTAGGTTTGATGGTAAGGAAATTGGGGGCTTCAATTTTAAATTCAACTTGGGAGAATATACAAACAACTACGCTCTAAGTGCAGCGGTAGCCTATTTTGGTTATGGTGCCAACACAGCGGATGAGGCTTTGTATGTTACCGCAATAAAAGATTCTGAGGATAATGAATTGTATGGTAACAATCAATACAAAATTCATTTTAGCAAAGGTCAAACACCACCTGTTAATGCGTTTTGGTCCATAACCATGTACAATAGACCAGATAATCAACTTATTGAAAATGAAATAAATAGATACAACATTGGTGGTTTAACACCCGGTTTAAAAACCAACCCAGATGGCTCTATTGATATATACATTCAAAATGAGAAACCAGAAGATATTAGGAATTGGTTACCTGCTCCTAAGGGAAATTTTTGGATTATTATGAGAATGTATGACCCCAAGAAAGAAATTTTGGATGGAAATTATACGCCGCCTAAGGTTGTTAAATTATAAAAATAAAACCCTCTGAAAATGTAGCTCGGTTTATTGCATCTATAGTATAAGTACCTTTTTAACTAAAGAAGATTATTATTTTGGTGGAAGAATACCTGTTGTAATTGGCCTGGTTCTTAAACAACTTGTAATCATTAGTTCCCATAGCACCGTTAAATAGGATGCTCCTTTTTGTGACGATTCACTTTTAGAGTTATTACTATTATTTTGCGGTCCAACCTCCATCTACGGTCAGCATAGACCCAACCATATAACTAGATGCATCACTTGCCAAGAAAATAGCCGCTCCTTGAATTTCTTTTAACTCTCCCCATCTTGCCAATGCAGTTGCCCCAACAATAAAGTTTTTGGCTTCTGCTGTACCAGCAATAGGAATATTCATTTCTGTTAAAAAGGGCCCTGGGCAAATTGCATTCACGTTAATATTGAATGGTGCTAATTCCAAGCCTAAAGCCCTTGTCATCTGTACAACAGCACCTTTGCTGGATGCATAGGGAGTTCTGTTAGACAACCCCACCAATCCCAAAGTACTGGCCATATTAATAATACTACCCCGACCCTGTTTTTTCATATAAGGAGTTACAGCTTTTGATGCATTCCAAGTTCCATCTACATTGACCTTCATAACTTGGCTAAAATCTTCTTGGGACAATTCATCAATAGCACCGCGGATATTTATTCCGGCACTATTAATCAAAATATCAACACTTCCAAACTCATCTACTACTAATTTTGTAACCGATTCCATTTGAGATAAATTGGTAACGTCAGCAGCATATGCTTTTGATTTGATGCCAAAATCTGATTTCAACTTTTCAGCAGAAACCTCGCCTTCCTTTAAATTTCTGTTTACCAACATCACATTGCACCCAGCAGATGCAAGTCCGGCACCCATGGCATATCCAAGGCCTTTGGAACCACCAGTTATTAGGGCAACCTTTCCTGTTAAATCAAATTGTTTTATTCCAGGTAATACTGTATCTGACATTTACTTTTTCTTTATATTTTAACTAAAACCATAATGCTCTTTTGCATAAACCAGTGAAGTTCGGTTGTTTTCTACCTCCAAAGCCAGTTGTTCCTCAACAGATCTGTTGGACACTCTTGGCAGTGCCATAGTTTTATGCTTTTTAATTTTTTTAATATACCTAGACAATTCCATGGGAGTTATTGTATCAAAAGTTGCCCAGTATTTATCAGTAAGTATAGGGATTTCTAATGGATCTCTAGTTATCATTTCTAAATTAAATTTAACTTCCGAATTGTGCTTTCTAATAATCGAAATCATTCCATCAATATCCAAATATCCATCTCCTAAATTTACCTCAGACATTAAAAAACCATCTTCATATTCTTCTACTGCCATATCCTTTAAATGCACAGTAAAAGTATAAGGCGCGAGTGCTTCTACAACCTCCATTGGGTCTTCTAAAAGAGAAATATTATTTCCTGTATCCAATGTTACTCCAATCCATTCACTATCTATTGTTTTTAATATTTCAAGGAAATCTGCAATTCTCCAATCCTTATGATTCTCCACTGCCAACTTCATCTTATGCTTTCTTAAAATAGGTTCGGCTCGCTGTATAGATTCCACTGATTCTTTCTTAAATTTTTGAAAAGCTTCCATGCTGTCAAAATTCTCATAACGCCGACCAGATAAACAAACAGTTCTAATTATGGTAACACCCATTTCTTTTGTTTCCACTACCTGGGTCTCAAATTGTGCCAATTCATCATCACTCTTAGGAAGCCTAATTTGTCCTTCCATAAAAAAGTCCAGCTCATCCAAACGCTTTCTGATCTTTTTAGCCAATTTGGTATCCAAACTATGCATGGTCAATTGGGCTCCACCAAAACCAAGCGAATCAAAATGATTGATCATATCCAATGCATTAGTAAATTGAGGATATTTTGAGCTTTCCATTTTTCTATATTTCCGCAACATATAAGATGCCTCTGCAACTCCAAATCTAGTTTCTGGAGGTAAAGATGGAAAATTAGGAAGAATAGGCATAGTCATTGCCATGGTCCCAGCCATGGATGTCTGGATAAATTTTCTACGTTTCATAATGATTGGTTTTGGAAATTATGGAATACCTACCAAAATACCAATTTTTTTCTCAATAGCATAATATTATAATGCTGAAAATTAGAAAATAAAATTATCTGTGTTTAATTATTGGATATATTGCTTTTTGTAAGTAAAAGATCATACTAAAAACCATGATTCACACAAATTAATATCTTTTCTATTTTTTTAAATGATTTAAAGATGATAACTTAATCGGATTAATAATTATTCGAATCTTTTATTGCATATTTAGTAAAATACCAATCAACCAAATGAAGAAGAATCAAACAAAATTAAGAAGTCAAGAATGGTTTAATCCCGATGATGAAAAACAAGGTTTTATTCATCGTTCATGGCTTCGCAACCAAGGATATCCAGATGATTATTTTAGAGGTCGTCCAGTAATTGGTATTTGCAATACTTGGTCAGAATTAACTCCGTGTAATGGGCATCTTCGTGAATTTGCAGAATTTGTAAAAAAAGGAGTTTTAGAAGCTGGTGGGGTTCCCTTTGAGTTTCCAGTGACAAGTACTGGTGAAACTATTATGAGGCCCACTGCCATGCTATTTAGAAATTTGGCAAGCATGGATACAGAAGAAACAATTAGGGCTAATCCACTGGATGGCATTGTTCTTTTGACAGGTTGTGATAAGACAACACCCTCAACTGTAATGGGAGCATGTAGTGTAGATCTACCAACCATTGTTGTGCCTGGGGGACCTATGTTAAATGGCAAGTATAAAGGAGAACTCATAGGTTCTGGAACCTTTGTATGGAAATTAAAAGATAAAATACAAAATGAGGGATTTACACCAGAGGATCAAGTAGAGGCCGAAATATGCTCCTCTAGAAGTGCTGGGCATTGTATGACCATGGGAACAGCATCTACAATGGCATGTATGGTAGAATCTCTAGGGCTTACATTGCCAGGAGCTGCAGCTGTTCCTGCTGTTGATTCAAGGAAAAAAGTATTAGCGCAACTTTCTGGGAGACGCATTGTAGAAATGGTGAAAGAAGACCTTAAACTATCTAAAATCCTTACAAGGGAAGCATTTGAAAATGCCATTAAATTAAATGCTGCTGTAGGTGGCTCTACCAATTTCATTATTCATCTATTGGCCATTGCTGGTAGAATTGGAGTGGAACTTAATTTAAAAGATTTTGACAAGCTAGGCAGTAAAATCCCCCTATTGGTTAATTTAATGCCTTCGGGAAAATTTCTAATGGAAGATTTCTTTGATGCTGGAGGGTTGCCCGTAGTTATAAAGCAAATGAAGGAACATCTTCATAATAATGCTATAACTGTAAATGGTAAACCTATTGGAGAAAACAATCAAAAAGCCGAGTGTTATAATCCAGAAGTCATTGCTTCTATTGACACCCCCTTTTTAGAAGAAGCTGGCATTGCTGTTCTTTATGGAAATCTATGTGAAGATGGAGCGGTAATTAAACCTTCTGCTGCAACACCAGAATTAATGACCCACAAGGGAAAAGCTGTGGTTTTTGAAACTATTGAAGAGTTCCATGAAAAAATAGATGATCCAAATCTAGATATAGACGAAAATAGTGTAATGGTTTTAAAGGGTGTGGGGCCAGTTGGCTATCCTGGAATGGCGGAGGTTGGAAATATGGAACTTCCCGAAAAAGTACTTAAGAAAGGAATTAAAGATATGGTTCGTATATCAGATGGAAGAATGAGCGGAACCGCCTATGGTACAGTTGTATTGCACATATCTCCTGAGTCTTCTATTGGTGGACTTTTGGCATTGGTAGAATCCGGAGACACTATTATACTAGATGTGCCCAACAGAAAATTACATTTAGATGTAGAAGACGCAGAACTAAAAAAACGAAAAGCTCAATGGATACCTCCTAATTCTATGATGGAAAGAGGTTACGTTAGTTTATATACCAAAACCGTACAACAATCGCATTTAGGAGCCGATTTGGATTTTCTTGCTGGAAAATCAGGGTCCGAAGTAACTAGAGATGCTCATTAAACCAATAATCCCATGATGTCAATTTTATTACTATTACTAAGTATTGTATTTATAATTCTACTTACTGTTAAATTAAAAGTACATCCTTTTTTAGCCTTATTGGCCGCCGCAATATTCTTCGCATTATTTTCAAGCATGAGCTTGGAAGCCATGGTACAATCTATAAATGATGGATTTGGAGTAACCTTAGGAAAAATAGGAATTGTTATTATTTTGGGGGTTATTATTGGAGCCTTTTTAGAACACTCGGGCGGGGCATACAAATTGGCGGAGGTGGTTCTAAGAATCATTGGTAAAAAACGTGTTCATGAGGCCATGGCTATTGTTGGTTTTATTGTATCCATTCCAGTGTTTGCCGATAGTGGATTCATAATTCTTACCCCATTAAATAAAAGTTTAACCAAAAGAGCAGGATTGTCCATTGCAGGAACTGCTGTGGCATTGATTTTAGGCCTTATGATAACCCATGTGTTGGTGCCTCCTACCCCAGGTCCCATAGCAGCTGCGGGTATTATTGGAGCTGATGTTGGGTTGGTCATGTTAATAGGGTTAGTTCTTGGTGCTCTCTCTCTTGTTGTTGCCATTATTTATTCAAAAAAAGTAGCTGCAAAAACTTATATTGACCCCAATCCTGAAGTATCTGATGAAGCCATCCAAGAAAAATTAAAACATGCACCAAGTGCATTAAAGTCGTTCTTGCCAATTTTAATTCCCATTTTACTAATCATAGGTAAATCTTTAATGGATTTTACTCTTACTGATGTACAACAAGAAGCTGGATGGGCCAAATTTATCGGGTTTATTGGCTCCCCAATTATTGCATTGCTTATTGGGATGTTATTTGCCTTATTGCTTCCAAAAAAATTGGACAAAGAAATACTTTCAACAACTGGATGGGTTGGCAAGGCCATGGGTGACGCTTCCAATATCATTCTAATAACTGGAGCAGGTGGAATTTTTGGAACCATACTACAGAATAGTGGTATTGCCACAACAATGGCAGAAACATTATCCGGGGCAAGTTTAGGGATTTGGTTGCCTTTCTTGCTTTGTGCGGCCATTAAGACAGCTCAAGGGTCCTCTACCGTTGCGCTCATTACAACAGCCTCAATAATTGCACCTTTACTACCTTCCTTAGGTTTTGTATCAGAAATTGACAAAGCCCTAGTTGTTGCTATCATTGGCGCAGGTGCTATGGTAGTATCACATGCTAATGATAGTGGCTTTTGGATATTGACCCAATTTTCCAATATGGATGTTAAGACCGGATATCGCCTATACACCCTTGGAACCTTTGTGGTAGGTGTATCCATGGCAGTTTTTGTATTTATAGCCTCCTTTATACTATAAAACTGTGTGACTGAAAACTAACTAAAACCAATACAATGCAAAAGAACATTCGCCCATCTGATATAAAATATGTGTTTTTCTTTTGTATTGCATTGGTTTTTGGCTGTAAACAACAAGAACCATCACCGCCTCTATCTCCGGAACAAGCTCTAAAATCTTTTGAACTGGCTGAAGAAGATTTAAAAATAGAATTGGTGGCTTCTGAACCGCTTGTCCAAGATCCGGTGGCAATCTCTTTTGATGAGGCAGGAAGGCTTTGGGTTGTGGAAATGTTGGGATTTATGCAGGATATTGATGGAACAGGTGAAAAGGATAAAATTGGGAGAATATCTGTTTTGTTTGATGATGACGGTGACGGACAAATGGACCGAAGCACAATATTCATGGATAGTCTTGTATTACCAAGAGCAATTGCTGTAGTAAATGGTGGAGCCTTGTTTGCAGAGAATTTCCCTTTATGGTATGCTCAGGATACTGATGGTGATTTTGTTGCTGATTCCAAAATTTTAATAGATTCAACTTATGGTGGTATTGGCATGCCAGAACATTCTGGTAATGGTCTTTGGAGAGGTATGGATAACTGGTACTACAATGCCAAGTCCAAATCACGTTATAAAAGTATAGATGGAAAGTGGGTACGAGACCAAACAGAATTTAGGGGGCAATGGGGCATTAGCCATGATAATGCAGGCAGATTGTTCTACAATTACAATTGGTCCCAACTGCATGCGGATTTAGTTCCACCAAATACTTTACAACGAAATAAAAACCATGTTCCATCCAGTGGTATTGACCATGGACTTACTTTGGAAAGAGAAATTTTCCCCATTAGAAGCAACACAGCAGTAAATCGGGGTTATGTTCCGGGAACATTGGACACTGAGGGAAAACTTTTGGAATTTGCATCCGCTTGTGGGCCTTTGGTCTACCGCGGAGATGCACTTCCAAATACATTTTTAGGTGATGCCTTTGTTTGTGAGCCTACTGCCAATTTAATTAAAAGGAACAAAGTAATTGAAGATGGTTTTATGCTTAGTGCAAAAGGAGTCTATAAAAACAAAGAGTTCCTTGCCTCTACAGATGAGCGTTTTAGACCTATTTCCTTGGCCACTGGTCCAGATGGTGCTCTTTATGTTGTAGATATGTACAAAGGCATTATTCAGCATGGTCCTTATATGACTCCCTATTTAAGAGAAACCACATTAAAAAGAAAACTGGACAAACCAATAAATATGGGGCGAATTTGGCGAATTTCCTCAAAAAAGAACAAATCCAATAATTTTAAAGATTTAGCATCTTTGAATGAATCTGAATTGGTTTCCCTTTTAGAAGACCCTAATGGATGGACCAGAGATATGGCACAAAGACTTTTGGTAGAAAAGGAAGACACTTCTTTATTTCCAGAATTAGAGCAGATGGTTGCCAATGGTAATCCATTTGGGCAATTTCATGCACTTTGGACACTCGAAGGCTTAAATTATTCTAATTCTGAAACCTACATTTCTGCTCTTACGGCAAAAGACCCAAAAGTTGTTCAAACAGCATTACGCCTTTTAGTTCAATTAATCCCAAATCAACCAGAAGTAAAAGAAGAAATTCAACAGTTTATAAAAACAAACTATTCCAAGGTAAATCCTTTGGTGCAAATGCAAATGGTATTAATAAGTAATCAAATTGATGCGAAAATGGCATTCCAGATTACCAAGAAATTCTTGGAAAGTTACGGAGATTTACCAGTTGCACGAGATGTTGCCATGAGCAGTTTGGAAAATAGGGAATCTCACCTATTAAAATATTTACTTACCGAAAAGGAATGGGAAGATTATGGTCAGAATAGAGAAATATTTCTGGAAATGTTGGTAACAGGAATTACCAGAAAAAAATCTGTTGATGAAATTAACCATCTTTTTCATATTGCCGAAAACTCCAAAGACGATTCCAAGATATGGGTCAAAAATGCCATTATCAATGGCATGCTTAATTATAGCGGTGCCAATGATACCGTAAAAATAAAATTGGCAGCTATACCCAAGTTATTTAAAAATAAAACGGATGAGGGCAATCAATCACAATGGGATAATTTACAAAAGCTGTTCACATGGCCCGGAAAAGTGGAAGATACTAAAATTGCAACCAACAACTCATCCCAAGATATAGATCAGAATGTATATGCTACTGGTAGGCAGAAATATTTAAATCTTTGTGCAAGCTGTCATGGAACACAGGGAGAAGGTATGGCAAGATTTGCCCCACCATTAAAACAGTCAGAATGGGTCACTGGAGAAGATTATAAACTAACAATGATTTTATTGTACGGTATGGAGGGACCAGTGACTGTTAATGGAAAAAAATATGATATTCCAGACATTCTACCAAGTATGCCATCTTTCTCAACTCTTCAAAATGAGGAAATAGCGGCTATTCTAACCTATATAAGAAATTCATGGGGACATTCAGAATCTGAAGTAACAAATAGAACCGTTGGTGGCATTCGCTTTAGAACCCAAGGTAAAATAACTCCTTGGAAAGAATCGGAATTGGACACCATTACTTTTGATGTGAAATAGAATATTAATTAACCTAACCACAGTTTAAATGTGGCAATAATATCCTTTCCGCCATAAAAAGCAATCAATACAGAGAACATAAAAGCTAAAACCAATCCTGTATTTAATATCCATCCAGCTCTATGTTCTCCCATTCTACTTTTCCTATTAATAAGGACTATGATTGCCAAAACAACTAATGGAAGCACCAGTACTAGAAATACTTGAGTAAAAAGCTGCACTTCAATTGGGTTAGCACCTCCAAACGCAGGGCCAATAAGCCCTATAATAGCAGCAATTGCAGTAATAATTTTAAAAAATTTTGTGTTCATATTTAATTTCCCCTCTGAATAATCCGAGTACATCAACGGAGTAATCATCATTATGGGAAAAATGGAGGATAGACCTGCACTAAGAGTGCCGGTCAAGAAAATGACCAAAGCAAATTTTCCAGCAATGGGTTCTAACGTACCTACCATATCTAGAACTTTAGTGACTGTTTTTCCATCTTGATATAAAGTAGCCATTGAAATAACCATAATGGATGCACTAATAAGAAATATGAAAAACGAAGCGTTTCTGGCATCAATAGATTGTAACTTTTTATCCTTTATTTCCCAATTCTTTGCCTGAATAAAAAGTGGTCTGGAAAGAAATGTAGCAGATGCCATTGTTGTACCCACAAACACAATGATAAGTCTGTTTGCTCCTGCTACTTCTGGTATAGACGGAATTAGACCTTTAACAACAGTAACTGGATTAGGTAAAACAATAAATATTGAAAACAGAAAACTAAGTGCCATAACACTCACAATAATCTGAAGTACTTTTTCAAACAAATGGAACTTACCTCTATTCAATATAAAATAAATGGTACCAACATTAATCAGCGCAAATAGTAAAACCAAAGATTTAGAATGTTCTGCTAAACTTGGCCAAAAAATATTTAAAGTCTCAAAAATAGCATTGGAAGTAATCGTAAGGTTTCCCATTAAGGAATTCCATTGTCCAAAGGTCAGTCCAATTATAATCAACCAGCAAATTGTTTTTCCATATTTCAGATGCTTTTTAAAAGCAAACAAGGCTGTTTCCCCTGTTACAATATAGTATCTTCCGTAAGCCTCAATACATGCCCAAGAAAACAAACAACTTAGCAGCAACACCCATAGCAAATCCATTCCGTAGCGACTACCCGCCACTATCATAGATGTAACACTCCCTGTTCCAATGGTAAAACCAATGGCAAGAATGGAAGGTGCCAGTTTATTAAGGTACTTTCTAAAATTAGTTTTCATTTTAAAAAAGGCATGCCTTAATTTCTAGGCCCATACCTTATCCCCTTTTTTATATGGAATAACAGGTTCGTACTTACCTGGTATTGGCACATATTCCCTTGCTATTGTCATACCAATTTCAGAAGAAAAATATCCTGAGGTAGTAAGGCCTTTTAAGTGGTCAAAATAATGTACAACGGGTTCTTCCATTCCTTCTTGTTCTAATGACAATGCAGTAGCTTCTTCTTGCAAGCCCTGTAAAACATTAAATTTTTCATCCGAACTTAAGCCTTCAAAGGAACTATTGTACTGTTTTGCACAGTATGTATCTAACATATTTAGACCATTTAGAACAATCTCTTGATCTTCTGGCAAAAAACAATCTTTTATCATTACCACCATATAAGCACCAATTTCTGCAGCTTTAGCTCCCGGCGATTCAGGAGTTGTAGGTAGTATGGTTTCTCCTATTTCATCTAACAAAGGAATATCTGCTTCTGAGATTTCTGTACGCAACTTTGGAGTATACTCACAAGATTGTAAAATCCCAATTGGTAATACCATTGCGGTACCCCCTATTAATGCAGCTCTTTGTAAAAAGTCTTTTCTATTCATGCTTACAAATTTCTTTTATTTAATTCTTCAACCGCATAATTGGCAGCTCTAGCAGTGATTGCCATATACGTCAATGATGGGTTTTGGCAGGCACTGGATGTCATACAAGCTCCATCAGTAACAAATACATTTTCTGCTCCCCAAACCTGGTTATGTGCATTGAGCACAGAAGTTTTTGGGCTTCTTCCCATCCTAGCAGTTCCCATTTCGTGGATATTAAGCCCCATATTTCTAGACTGCTTACGATTCTCTATATTCTTAAAACCAGCTGTATCCAACATTTCCATGGCCGTTTCTACCATATCTTTTTCCATGGCTCGTTCATTCTCCTTTAATTCTGCATCAATTTGTAGCAATGGCATTCCCCAATCATCAACTTTATCTTTACTTAAAGTCACTTTGTTTTCATGATAAGGCAGGCATTCTCCCATACCACCCATTGTAAACCTCCATGGTCCTAAAGAGGTTAAATCATCTTTAAGTTCTTTACCTATAACAGTTTCACTTACTTCACTTCCAGGTCCTCTCCTACCCCCACAGGAATATGCATAACCTCTAGTAAATGCAGTTTGTTTATCCTTACCAAAGTTTCTAAAGCGTGCTATATATGTCCCCGTAGGTCTTCTACCAGAAAAATATTTGTCCTCAAACCCTTCAAACTCACCCTCCACTCTAGCATTGTAATTGTGATCCATTAAGTTATGTCCCAATTCACCGCTATCATTACCTAATCCATTTGGAAAACGGTCAGATTTTGAGTTCTTTAAAATCAATGTAGTGTTGAGCGTGGCTGCATTTACAAATATAATTTTAGCGTAATATTCCGTAATTTCTTTTGTATTGGTATCAATCACTTTTACACCTGTTGCTTTCCCTTTTTTGTCATCATATATTATAGAATGTACAACTGAAAATGGTCTTAAGGTCATATTACCCGTTTTCATTGCTGCTGGCAGTGTAGATGAATTACTACTAAAATATCCTCCAAATGGACATCCTCTCTCACACAGGCTTCTATATTGACAAGGGCCTCTACTTCCTACCTTTTCACTTATATTAGCAGTTCTTGCAATAATTAATGGCCTGTCTTCATAGCTTTTTTTGAATAATTCTTTTACGTGCTTTTCTAAATAATTCATTTCCATTGGCTTTAAAAATTCACCATCTGGAAGTTGAGGAAGACCATCTTTATTACCACTGATTCCCGCAAATTTCTCAACATGACTGTACCATGGTGCTAAATCCTCATATCTTATGGGCCAATCCACTCCATGACCATCTTTGGCGTTGGACTCAAAATCCATAGGACTCCATCGTTGTACTTGTCTTGCCCACATAAGAGATTTCCCTCCTACTTGGTATCCCTTAATCCAATCAAAAGGTTTTACCTGTTCGTACGGATGTTCTGCATCTTTTACAAAATATTGCTCAGTAGCCTCTCCAAATGCATAACATTTACTAATAATAGGGTTTGCTTCTGTAACACTTGTTGGCATTCTATTTCTATGTGGAAATTCCCATCTGGGCGTATGAGCAGTAGTATAATCTTTAATATGTTCTACATTTCTACCCCGTTCTAAAACCAAGGTTTTTAAACCTTTTTCGGTAAGTTCTTTAGCTGCCCAGCCTCCGCTCATTCCTGAGCCAATTACAATAGCATCATACGTGTTCTCAGCTATTGCGTTAATATTTAAGTTTACTGATTTCATTATAATTATCGTATAATCTTATTAGTTGTTTGTTAGCTTTTTATTGTTCCTGTAAGATACGGACTTTCTTAATATTTATCTTTTTCGGATTTAAAAAATACCATGTACTACTTTTTAAATTGATTCAAGAAAACCCTAGACCACCATTAATATCATAATTAGAGCCCGTAATAAATGATGCTTCATCCGAGGCTAAAAAAGCCACAAGGTTAGCAACATCTTCAGAGGTTCCTTCTCTTTGCAATGGAGTCGAATTAGCCACTCTTCTCCGAACCTCATCTGGAGTGAAAGTATCATGAAAAGTGGTATTTATTAATCCAGGGCAAACTGAGTTAACCCTAATGCCAGATGGTCCAAATTCTTTAGAAAGTGATCGGGTATAGGTAGTAATGGCGCCTTTTGAAGCAGCATAAAGGGAAGATCCCCCTCCACCTCCATCACGGGCTGCTAATGAAGATATATTTACAATACTTCCACCAGCAGGAATCATTCCAACAAAAGCTTTTGACACTAAAAAAAGGGATTTAAAATTCACATCCATTACTGCATTATAAAAACCTTCATCTTGTTCCTCTAATTTTTTACGTGCAATTAATCCCCCAGAATTATTCACCAAAATATCCAAACAATTTCCATATGTATTAATGGAAAAATCTTTTAACTTTTTAACTTCATTTGATTGTGTTAAATCTGCCCTAAATATGGTAGCTTCTCCTCCATTTTTTTTAATTAAGTCCAGCGTTTCTTTTGCGCTTTCTTCTGATTGAAAATAATTGATGATCACTTTTGCTCCACCAGAAGCCAGTTTAATAGAAATAGCTCTTCCTATATCCCTTGCACCTCCAGTAACCAGCGCTATTTTATTTTTAAATCGCATGATTTTAGTATTAAATTGAACTTAAAAAATTAAAAAGCTCACCAAGAAGACAAATAGTCTTCTTGATGAACTTACTGGTATTGGTCATTGGTTATTCTATTTTCTGCCTGAGTTACTTACAAAGGCAATATGTTTGCTATCTGGTGACCAAGAATTCACGTTAATTGTTCCTTGCCCACCGTACATAGTTGCTATAACTTTTGGAGCACCACCAGAAGTTGGCATTAAACGCAACATCACTTTTTTATATGATGGATGAGAGTTTAAAGCTATATCTGTATCAAACGAAATAAAGGCAATCCACTTTCCATCTGGAGAGATATGTGGAAACCAATCATTATAGTGGTCAAAAGTTATTTGCTCTTTTTTGCTTCCATCTGGTTTCATTCTCCAAAGCTGCATTGTACCCCCATTTTTGGAACCGTTATAATAAATATATTTTCCATCTGGCGAGTATTCACACCCATCCACATGTTCCAACTTTTTATTATTGGTTAACTTCACTTCTTTACCGCCCTTGATAGACTTCTTGTATATATCATATATCTGCACACCATTCCGCTGTGCAACGTAGACCATATCTCTGTTGTTTGCACCCCAACCATGTAGATAGGAAGGAGCATCTGTTGTTACAGCTTTGGGCTCCCCTCCTGTAAGTGGCAGTACAAAAACATTGGACCCATTTCCATCATTATGACTTATCCCAAGTAATTTCCCATCAAAAGAAATACAATGGTCATTATTGAGCCTATCCGCAGAACCTGTGTTCAGCTTTTCAATCTCTCCCCCATTAATTGGAATGGTAAAAAGAGAGCCGTCCATATTAAATAATAACTCTTTGCCATCTGGCATCCAGTTTGGGGCTTCAAAGCGACCATCCTTTTCATAAATAACTTTACGTGTTCCATTAAATACATTCATTGTCTCCAAACGGCATCCTAACCAACCATTATCTCGGACGCTATAACCATCTGCTACGGGTTTATCAATACGAACATTCCAAACTTTGGCAGTTTCAACAACATCTTCATCATGTGATGAAATTACAATTCCGACAAGCGCTTCTTCTGGCATAAAATCTAAAACCTTGGAACTTATTGTTTCTAAAGCTTCCCCTTTTTGTGCAGCACGTATGATAAATTTGTTGCCCTTACGCTCTAACTGTATAATTTCAAAATAGCGTTTTGTAGCCCATACATCATCAAATGGATTTTGCATATCGGCTCCTCTTCTTTCTCGCCATTGTGCGGCTGTAAGACCATCGCCATGAAGAAATCCACCTACCATTACAGAATTATCTGCATTAGTAGAACGAGCCATCCATCCAATCTTACGATGCACTTCATTAACCCCATCAAACTTAAAATTTGCAGTTACAATAAAATCCCCGCTCATTTTATTGTATAGATAGCGATGTTCATCTCGCTGACCCCATATATTATATCCTGCCCCTTTAATTGTATAGGTCTGTGTTGCTTCATCATAAGAGGCATCGCCTGCCAATTTTGGGCTACCTATATCTTCATTAAATTTAAAATCACCTATTGGATTTTCTTCTTGAGCCATAGTCACAAGAGATACGCATAAGCAAAATAACAAGCATTTGATTTTCATTTTTAAATATTTATGTTAATTATTACTTTACCAACCAGGGTTCTGCTCCAAAACTCCATTACTTAAATCAATAGCTTCAATAGGAATAGGAAACATGTTATGTTTTGCTTCTGCCTGAATTCCAATATTAATTCCTGGAATAGTTCTTTCCTCATTAGGAAAATAGGCATTTATTGTTTCCTCCAAGATTCCCCACCTCGCTAAATCAAAATAACGGTGCCCCTCCATTCCTAACTCAATTCTTCTCTCAAAACGCACAGCTTTTCTAGCAAAATCCTGATCTGGGAAACTTGTATAGGGTTCCACTTCATAATTGGTTGGGTTTACACCGTCCACTGTTGGTACCGGGGTTGAGTTTTTTGCCCTATTTCTTATCTGATTCACATAAGAAAGAGCTGTATCAAGATCCCCGGTTTCCACCAGTGCCTCTGCCGCCATCAATAATAAATCTGCATATCTGATGACATTGTAATTTATTCCTGAACGATCTTGACCCCAAGGCCCTCCTGTTGACCTAGCGTCTGGTTCTGTTATTCTATAAGTGTTCTTAGCAGCTAAATAAGGCCCCCCAGCTGCCTGTACCCTAACCCAATCTGATCCAGGGTTACGGCCAAAACCGTTAAAATCAATATCACGCCTTCCTACTGTATAATCTAGTCTTATATCTAATGGACCACTATGAACCGTAAAAGGATCTGCAGATGCAAGTCCTTGGTCGTTAGTTACATCTGTTTGATTAAATGTATCTAACAAAGGCAATCCCGTTCCATCTGTTTGAAAAGCATTTACCAAATCTTGAGAAGGTTGGTAAAAACCACAACAAGTACCCAAAGGTCCTCCTCCAGGGTGGTTTAATGCTCCTCCTCTATTTCCATTAAAAGAATCACCTCCATCATTAAGGAATTCTATACTAAATATTGCTTCAGGGCCATTTTCGCCAGCTACGGTAAAATTGTCAACATATTCTGGATTCAATGCATAGGGTCCGTTATTAATCACATCTTGAAACATGGTCAATGCCTCGGAAAATTTACCTTGATATAAATATGTTTTTCCAAGATACGCTTTGGCAGCCCATCTATTTGCCCTTCCTACTTCTCCCTGGTCTTCTGGAAGATCATTTATCGCAGCTTGAAAATCTTCTTCAATTTTATCCCAAATAGGTCCAGTATTTGGTTTATTAGGGTCGCTTAAATCTTCCTCTCCAATGAAAGGAATATTTTGAAAAGTTCTTTGAAGTTCAAAATTAAAATGAGCCCTAAGAAACCGTGCCTCTGCTATTTGCCTAGAAAGATCAACACCCTCTATTTCATTTGCTTGGGCAATAACAGCATTAGCTCTATTTACGCCTGCAAATGGACCCACCCATTCATCCCTTATATAAGGGTTATTTGTAGCCCAATCATAATGTTCTAACAAATAAAGTTCATTTTGATCTCCATTTGTAGCTCCCTTATGGGCATCATCAGAAACCACATCAAACCACCAATTATCACCACTGGAACGATAGTCTTGAGTAAGACCAAATCTAAATCCATCTAACATGGAATATGCTCCAATCAAAAGCAAATCCACTCCCTGTTCGTTGGCCAGTGCATCGGAGTTTAAACTCCCTTTTGGCGCAATATCAGTGAACTCATCACTACATGAAAATAGCATAAGAAATGCTAAAACTGTTTTTAATATATTTTTCATTTTAGTTTATTTTAAAATTAAAAAGTGATGTTAAAGCCAAGAATAAAAGACTTTGGTTGAGGGAATCTACCACCATCAACCCCAATGGTTAAATCTGCAGCAGGCTCGTTAAGACCACCACCAGTGGTTCCTATCTCTGGCTCTGAACCTTGATAATCTGTAATCGTGAACAGATTGGTTCCTTGTAAATACACTCGGGCGTTAGTAATATTTAAGCTTGGCAATTCAAAATTATATCCTAGCTGAACATTTCTTAAACGCATGTATGAAGCATCCTCAACAAAATAAGAATTTGGTTGCGACTCATTATTGCGAATACTAGTACTTAATGCTGGTAATATTGCATCTGTATTTGTTGGGCTCCAAGAATCCAACACCCTAGTACTTCTATTACTATTTAAAAAAGTTGGAAAATCACTTTCTATTTTAGAAAAATGATAGGCTTCATTTCCTTGTGTTCCTTGAAGGAAAAATGTTAAGAAAAAATCTTTATACGTGAAATTTGCATTTAGTCCATATGTAAAATCTGGATGCGGATCACCAAGTACTGTTCTATCATCATCATTAATAATACCGTTCCCATCTATATCTCTATAACGGAATCTACCAACCCCATCCTCTGGAGTAGGAAAGCCTTGATCAGGTGCAGAGGATACTTCGCCTGCATCTTGGAATATTCCAATTACATCTCTACCATAATAATAAGATATTGGTTGTCCACTAGAACTTCTAGTTATTGTACCTGACCTAAATACAGAACCATTAAGGAAGGCATCTGGATTATCACCATTTACCTTAACAAGCTCATTCTTATAAACAGAAACATTTAAACCAACATCCCATTTTAATTCTGATGTCTGATTTGGATTATTGTAGTTAAATGTGAAATCAAATCCTTTGTTATTTACTTCACCCGCATTAATAAATGCAGCGTCTGCATCAATAGATGTAGTTGGTAATGGACTAGCAATAATCATATCAATAGTGGTATTGTTAAAATAATCTAACGATACATTAATGTTATCATTCAGCAATCCAGCATCCAATCCAATATTGAACTGACTGGAACGTTCCCATTTTAGTCCAGGATTTCCTAGAGAGGATAATATGGCACCGGTAGCCACAGAAGCTCCGCTAATAGGATAAAAACCGACTTCTTGTTGTGCTTCTAATATATTTACGTCTGGATTGGGAACAGGTATATCCTGATTTCCTAACTCTCCATACGATAATCTAAGCTTAAGAAATGAAAATGTATTATTGTCTGACATAAAATCTTCATTACTTATAACCCATCCCAAACTTCCGGCAGGAAAAACACCTGTATTATTTCCTTCGGCAAATCTAGAGGTCTTATCATGTCTTAAAGAGAAAGAAGCAAGGTATGTATCTTTATAGGAATAGTTGGCGTTAAAAAGATAGGAGAACAGTGTGCTATTTTCCCATCTACTATCTATAATAGAGGGTGTTCCAGTACCTGCACCTAGGATAAAGAAATCGGTATCCTCAAGCAAAAAATTCTGTACTCTAGTTCCCGTAATTCTAAACTCATCACTTACAGCTTCCACACCACCCAGGAATTGTATGTTGTGGTCACCTATTATTTTATCCCATCTAATGGTATTACTCCATATCCATGAAATTGCTCTACTATTAGTTTCTGTAAGGGCATTGGTCTTAGGTTCTGGTGCTTCTGGATTTGCCCTGGAAATATCATTTATCGTACGATCGTTGATGTTGAATCCATACGAAGATTTTGCTGTAAAACCATCCAAAAATTTAACTTCAGTATACACATCACCTAAAATTCTAATTCCTTTATCAAAATTATCTTTTCCTCTTATGAGCTCTGCGACTGGATTGGATACATTACTAAGTCCTGCAGCTGTTGATGGTCCACCACCAGCAAAATTTCCTGCATCGTCATATATAGGTACTAAAGGTGGCATTCTCAGTGCGCCGCCCAATTGGTTTTGTGCCAATTGATCAGTAAAACCAACATTAAGATGTTCGCCAATTCTTATATTATCTGTTACATCAAATTCAGTATTCAACCTTGTAACAAGACGCTCAAAACCTGTATGTATTTGTATCCCTTCAGTATTTTGATATCCAACGGACATTAAATAACGGCTCTTTTGATTTCCACCTTGAATTGATACATCATAATTCTGTATCATAGCTGTTTGAAAAATCTCATCTAACCAATCTGTATTGGAACCTCTAGTAATTTTATTTGTGTTGATATCATATGGTGACGCATCAGAACCTCTAATAAATTGAGGAATTACTGCGTTAGGTCCATTGCCATATTGAGGATGAGTAGGTGTTACCCCATCATTTATAAAGCTTTGCCACAAAACATCACCTAATTGCTGGGCATCCAACAAGTCTTGCGTCTTGCCAACTTGCTGAAATCCAATATATGAATTGAAGCTAACAGTAGGTTTGTCATTTCTAGAACCAGTTTTAGTGGTGACAATAACAACACCATTAGAAGCCCTTGCACCATATATCGCTGCTGAAGCATCTTTAAGTACGTTGATTGACTGTATATCGTTTGGATTTATTTGGCTTAAAATACTGGCATCTGTTGTTTGCATACCGTCAATTACCAATAAGGGGCCATTTCCGTTGGTGGTTCCAAAACCTCTAACTCTTATTAAGGGAGTACTCCCTGGCTGACCACCGCCTACTACACTTACACCTGAGGCTCTACCCTGCAGTGCCTGCCCTGCATTCTGTATTGGAACAGCTAATGCTTCTTCTGTATTCACTTGAGACATGGCTCCAGTTACAGTAGCTTTAGACTGAGTTGTATACCCAGTAACGATCACTTCATCTAACTGGCTTGCATCTTCCTCTAGTATGGCATTTATAACTGAACTTACACCTACAGCAACTTCTTGTGTGGTAAATCCAAGATAGCTAAAAACCAATACATCATTACTGTCTGCATCAATGGTATAGTTTCCATCAAAATCTGTTTGGGTACCATTGGTAGTTCCTTTTACCAAAACATTGGCTCCTGGCAATGGCGCTCCATCGGCATCAGTTACAGTACCAGTAATTGTGTTCTGTACAACTTCCATTTCAATTCTAAAAGAATTGGGTTCAAGATTCGCCATTAACGGTTGTAGTGTAAGGCAAATCAACATTAATAAAGACCATGTAGCAAAAGAGTGTTCTCTTCCTTTCGGTTTTAGGCAATGATGAGTGATTTTTTGATTCATAATCATTGTGTGTTAGTTTAATTTAATTAGTTAAGCTTGCTTAAATAGCAATAGTCAAAATGGGTGCAACTTAACCACAAACCAAATTTGCGGATAGGTATTTTGATTCACACAAAGTAGAAATACTTTAAAATAGAGAGGTCGAAAAACTGTTTAAACAGGTAGGTATTTTATCATTTGCAACAGCAATAGCATTCCAATTTGCCTTGGAAATGAACTTTAAAACAATAATTAATTGAAAATGAGATGTATAAAGCAAATTTAGTTTTATAACAAATACATGCTTCTTTATGCCAAATTGGATTTAGGCTTTAGGTTTAGCTTTTTTTCGGCAACAAAGGTAGAAGGACTTTGTCCGTAATATTTTTTGAACAATGTGCCAAAATACTTGGCGTCTGAAAAACCAACACTATAAGCCACCTCACTTACATTGTAGTTATATTTTAGTAACATTGATCTTCCCTTTTTTAATCTAATGGTACGTACAAACTCATTGGGAGATACATCTATCAAAGATTTAAGTTTATGATAAAAAGAAGTTCTGCTCATTCCCATGGCCTCGCATAGATCCTTAATGGAGAAATTTGTATCGCTAATATTGTCCTCTACCAACTGCGTTAGCTCTTTCATGAAATTGTCATCCAATTTATTAGAAAATTTAATCTCCCCTTCTCTTTCATTATGTATTAAAAACTTACGTTTTAAAACCATTCTATTTTGTAATAAACCTTCAATTTTGCTTTCCAAAAGTTCATAATCATAAGGCTTAACAATATAATCATCTGCTCCAATTTCTAACCCTTGCATTATATGCTCCTTAGATCCCAAACCAGTTAATAAAACTACTGGGACATGGCATGTTTCAATGTTTCTTTTTAGCTTCATGCATAGCTGAAGGCCACTTATCTTGGGCATCATCACATCGCTAATAACAATATCTGGTAAAGAATTTTTAACAATTTTTAAAGCAGAATTACCATTTGAAGCTGTTAACACATGGTATTTGTTATTCAACTTACTTTTACTAAAGTTTAAAAGGTCCTCATCATCTTCAACCAAAAGCACTTTAATTTTTGGCCCTATCGTTCCTTCTTCTACTTTTAAATCCACAACACTATCCATTACTTGGACATCGCTATTCATTTTTGTAGTGCGTTCATAAGGAAAGGTAAACGAAAATACGGACCCGTTTGAAGAACTCTCCTCTAGAGCAACTTTACCACCCACTAGTTTGGCCAAATCACTCGCCAGCACTAACCCAACACCAGTACCTAAACTTCCTGATTCTTGTGCATTGAAAGACCTATGAAAAAGACGGAATATTTTCTTTTTCTGTGAAGGGGGAACACCAATTCCGGTATCCTTTATCAATATTTTACATTTCCGATCTGTCACAAGAAGTTTTACGCAGATTTTACCATTGTTCATTGTATATTTTATTGCATTGGAAAGAAGGTTTCCCACAATTTTATCCAATATTTTCTCATCAGTATTAATAATAAGTTCCGAAGAATTTGTATCTAATGAAAGTTCAATATTTTTTTTGTCGGCCAAAACCTTATATACAAATATCTTGTCCTTTATAAACCTAATTAAATCCATTGAATCCAGAATTATAGCTTTTTTACGCAATTTAAAATGCCTAAAATCTAAAAACTGAATCATTTGCATATGGACCTTTTCGGCATTTTTCAATGCAATATTAATGCCCTGTTGCATGGAAGATTCTATTCTATTATTATTCAATAAATCTGTCAGCGGTGCCTTTATCAGCATCAAGGGTGTCTTTATTTCATGAGCTATATTCACCAAATAATGTAGCTTTTCTCTAGAATGCTTGGACTGTATTCTTAAACCATTAGTGTATATAAGCATGGCTATAAACAACAACAGGGCAATGAAATAAAATAAAAAAGCCCAAGGAGTAAGCCAAAAAGGTGAGCGTATTATCATTTTTACATTTTTTTCAGGAGCAATAAGTTCCCCCTTTTGATCTATTATTCTTAACCTAAAAATATAGTCCCCAGGATACAAGTTAGTATAGCTGGCAATGGATGTTCCTGGGTCTGATACCCAATCTTGATCAAAATTTTCTAGTTTCCATTGAAAATTGCCTTGATCTGAATGTAAAAAATCTATACTGGTAAAGCCAATGGAGAATGAATTTTGGTTATGTTTCAATTCAATAAGATCTGTATCATTCAACGGTTCTTTTAATGGAGATTCATCATCTGACAACACACGTTTATGATTTAAATAGAACTCACTAAAAGCCAATGATTTGTTTGATTTAACTGGCTTAATCTCATCAGGGTTAAATGTTATAACTCCATCATTGGTTCCAAAATACATTTGACCATTAGAATCCCTAATTGCTGCGTTATAATTAAAATCTACCGAAATCAATCCATCAGATTCTGTAAAATTGGTTATGCTATTTTTACTATCTATTCTTGAAATTCCCTTTGAGGTACTTGCCCATACATGGTCATCATCTGCGGCCAAAGCAAAAATCCGATTAGACAATAATCCATCCTTTAGCGCAAGCTTTGTCAAAGTATTCTTAAAGAAATTAATAACAAACAAGCCTTCATATCTTGTTCCTACCCATAACTGCTTGTTAGAATCCATCGCCAAACTAGATATCATAGTAGTTTTAAGTATAGAATTATTAACAACGTTCCTATCATCAATTTTTCCATTATCTGTATCTACAAGTATCAATCCAGTAGATGTGCCAACTGCAAGTTGTTTTGCGGTTATACTCAGCATTGCTTGGACATTACCTACCGTAAAAGGATAATGACCTACATTTTGAGAAATTTTAGAATAATAATATATTTTCTTGTTATCGTCATCACTAAACCACACCATGTCATTTAATCCTGCATAGACATTAATAAAATTATATGTGCTTAAATCTGGATTAAAGTCCTTGGTGCTATTATAGCCTTGTCTTTTGCCTTTTTTAAAAAGAACTAAGGAATCTGTATAGGATGTAGACCATATATTATGTTCATTATCCACTGTGATTGCCCTGGAATTGGACATATGTTTCCCCTTTTTAAGGTCTATATCTACCTGATGCCATATATCTTTTTCCTTATCCCAAATACTTAATCCCTTATCCGTTCCAAAAGCAATGACTCCAGGTGACATTTCCTCCAGCATCATTACCACATTGTTTCTAAGCGAATTTTTATCGTGTGGTAAGTTTTCAACTGATTGAAAATTTAATTTTCCAGGGCTATATACATTTAACCCACCATGCCAGGTAGAAATAAACAATGCTCCTGAGCTATTTTTAAAAATTTGCTGAACAGATTTTGAACTCAATGCATTTGGGCCAGTTTCATCATCGCTTATTAATTGATTTATTCTTTCATTATTTAAATCCCAAAAAAGCAATCCTTCCCCATCTATACCAACTATAATCTCTCTTTCAGAAAATTTTTCTATGCTCTTGATATAAAGCCCTTTATATGAAGACAAACTCTCTGGCTTACTAAAATCAAAATTAATTAGATTAAAAGCACACAACCCTAATTTTTTAGAGCCTATCCATAACCTATCATTCTCTTTGTCAATAAAAAGAGAGTTTATTCTTGAATTTTTTAAGCCTGTATTTTTTGATGAACTAACTTCTAGCAAATCATATAAAAATTCCTGATTACTGTCCAAAACCACAATACCATTGTCTCCGCCTAAATAGTATTTGTGATTGTCATCTTGTGTTATTGCAGAAGTTAAATACGCAACGCTTTGGATTCTATTAAAATTTCCGGTAAGTGGATCCAATACTCGTACCCCATCATACATACCAAACCATAGTTTGTCATCATGGTCAATAAAAAAGGTGTGAACAGCTTGGTCCGTTTTTTCTTCAAATTTATGGAAAAGCATAAACTCATCTTTCTTTGAGTCATACTTATAAAGCAAACCGCCCATGGTAACCAACCAAATCTGGTTATTAGAATCTATCTTTAATCTATATTCAACATAGTTAGATGTCCTATATTTATATAAATTGGGTAGTGTATAATGTTTAAATTTTAATCCATCAAAACGATCTACACCTTCCTCTGTAGAAATCCAGATAAATCCATATTTGTCTTCAATAGTAGAAAAAACAGTATTACTACTTAAGCCTTGGCTAACCCCATATTTTTGAAAAGTAAAATGTTGTGCCCATGAAAAAGTAGATACGGCCAACAAAATAAATGTAAAAACAAACTTAAGCATGATTGCATTTTTGAGCAACACCTAAGATAGCAAATTCTAATTTAGTGCAATCACCCAGTAGTATAAGGTCTTTAGGCCATTACATTAATTAAAAAAACACCCCTATTGATATATAGCGATGCTTTTGTATTCTATTTAAGTACTTTTCCTTTATAGATTCTATAAAGTTGAAAGCACTCTTGTTTTTCTTCTAAAATTTAAGGTTCAACATAATTTCATGGGTTCCATTATTTATGTTGCTAACCGTATTTTCCACAGCAGTCTCATAAGCATATCCTATATCGAACAACTCATTGATTTTAAAAATAAACAATGCACTTATGCTTTCATTAAGTCTATGTGCCACTCCAAGTTCAACTTGATTACTGAACTCAAAAAGCGCCGTTACATCTAAAGATAAGGGTGATGCATTTACATATCGAATCATAGCGACTGGTTTAAACATAATTGTACTACTCAAAGGAAAATCATGTCCCCCTGCCAGGTACACATGGATTCTATCATCACTTAATCTTGCTGTACCGTCATTGTTTTCTAATCTACTTGGTGTCAATAATTTTGGCATAGAGAAAGAAAGAAAATACGCTTCGTTCTTTAGATAAACACCAGCCCCAATATTGGGATTAAATCTACCATCTAAGTTCATTAACGATGGGTCAGATTGAATTCCGTATGTCGCCAACCCAGCTGTATTGGCTCTATAGGAATTAAACCCAGCTTTTAAGCCAAAAAACAACTCATTTAGTTCATCCAATTGCACTTTATATGAAAAGTCCATAGATAATGACACTTGATTTTCAATAAACGTTTTATCATTTATAATAGAAACCCCAAGCCCCAAATTCTTTTTAATTGGAGTTCCAAAGAAAACACTTTGGGTTTCTGGAGCTCCCTCAATACTTGCCCATTGACTTCTATAATTTATTCCTAAGTCTGACATTTCACTTGTTCCTGCAAATGCAGGGTTTATCAAGTTCATGTTATACTTGTAAAATGTATAGTTAGGGTCTTGCTGCGCCCTTACAACATTTAAGAAGAACAATACAGTAATGGCTATATATATACTTTTAATTTTCATTTCTTGCTTTTTTACGCTTAATAATTAACGAACACCCAGCCTTGTATTGGAAGCGTTCCATTGTTTAGGTTAATGATATACAAATAGGACCCTGGAGGTAACTTGTTGGATTTGGTTTTATACATTCCTTCCCAATCATTTTGGTACCCTTGTGCAGCAAAAACCTCATGACCCCATCTATTATAAACTGTCAGTACAGAATTAGGGTAGTTTTCTATTCCAGGGATTACCCAACTATCATTAATTCCATCGCCATTTGGTGTAAAAGCCTCTGCTGGTATTAATACTTCTGAAGCATTTGTTGGGGAATCGTCTATAACATCTGGTATTCCATCTCCATCATCATCATCATCAACATTGTCGCCCATACCATCACCATCTGTATCCTTATCTTCATTTGGATTATTAGGGAAAGCATCCTCACTATCTGGAGTTCCATCATTATCATCATCGTCATCACCATTATCCCCCATACCATCACCATCAGAATCAGTATCCTCATCCGGATTATTAGGAAAAGCATCCTCGCTATCTGGCGTACCATCCCCATCTGTATCATCTCCACCTTCAACTACATTTTGTACCGTTACAATCCAATCCTCAGAATCCGTATTACTTGCCGTATCTGTGGCAGTAATTGTTACTTCATAAACATTATCAGTATTGGAATCCGAAGGGTTTTCAAAATCCCTTACAACCATACTCACCACTCCTGTTGAAGCATTTACAGTGAAACTTGCCGCATCTGCACCACTTAAGGTGTAAGTCAAGGCACCAACCGGAGTTCCTGTAATACTTGGTGTTACACTTGTATATGCCGCGTTTTCATCGATACTTACGTTCGCTATTGGGTCAATGCTAAATCCTGTTATGGATTCTACAACATCATCAATAGTCACTGTCCAGTTTTCCGAAGCTGTGTTGGCATCTGAATCCGTAGCGGTAATGGTTACTTCATACACATTATCCGTGTTAACATCCTCTGGAGTTTCAAAATCTCTTGCTACCATACTCACTACTCCCGTTGTAGCATTAATCGTAAAGCTAGCTGCATCTGCTCCTCCTAAAGTATAGGCTACTGTACCCATTGGGCTTCCTGTAATACTTGGTGTTGCACTAGTATATGTTGTGTTTTCACTTACATTGGCATCTGCTATTGCATTAATTGTGAAACTTACTACTTCAGTAATATTCTGCACCGTTACAATCCAATCTTCTGAATCTGTATTACTTGCTGTATCTGTGGCAGTAATTGTTACTTCATAAACATTATCAGTATTGGAATCCGAAGGGTTTTCAAAATCCCTTGCAACCATACTCACCACTCCTGTTGAAGCATTTATAGTGAAACTTGCCGCATCTGCACCACTTAAGGTGTAGGTTAAAGTACCAACTGGTGTTCCTGTAATACTAGGGGTTACACTGGTATAGACTGAATTTTCATCAATATTTACATTTGCTATTGGGTCTATATTAAAACCTGTGGCAGATTCTACAACATCATCAATAGTTACTGTCCAGCTTGTTGAAGCTGTATTGGCATCTGAATCCGTAGCGGTAATGGTTACTTCATATACATTATCCGTATTAACATCTACAGGAGTTTCAAAATCCCTTGCGGCCATGCTCACTACTCCTGTTGATACATTTATAGAGAAACTTGCCGCATCTGCCCCGCTTAATGTATAGTTAACTGAACCTATGGGGCTGCCTGTAATACTTGGAGTTACACTTGTATAGGCTACATTTTCGCTCACATTGTCATCAGCAATAACATCGATTGTAAAACTTGCAATCTCCACTACATCCAATAAGGTTATAGACCAGCTTTCTGTATCCGCATTACCATCCTCGTCCGTGGCCGTAATACTTACTTCATATACATTATCTCCATTGACATCATCTGGGTTTTCAAAACTACGCAATGGCATCGCCACTACGCCAGTTATGCTATTCAAACTAAAAATTGCTGCATCTGCTCCACCAATTGTATAAACAACATTGCCTATAGGACTACCACTAATTGAAGGTGTTGGACCAGTATATGGTGTTTCTTCATCAATGCTTGTATTCGCTATTGCATCTATAGTGAAACTTGTTGTTTCTGACATATCATCAACGGTTACTGTCCAATTTTCTGAATCCAAATTACCGTCAGCATCTGTTGCCGTTATTGTAAGTTCGTAAACGTTATCAGTATCCGCATCCAAAGGATTTTCAAAATCTCTTACTACCATACTCACAACACCAGTTGCCGCATTGATTGTAAAGCTAGCAGCATCGGTTCCTCCTAAAGTGTAGGTTACCGCTCCTACAGGAGTACCTGTAATAATTGGAGTTACACTTGTATAAACCGCATTTTCATTCACGTTGGTATCAACTATAGCGTCAATGGTGAAGCTTGCAGTTTCTATAACATCTTGTACGGTAACCGTCCAATTTTCATTGGCAGTATTGCCGTCATCATCGGTAACGGTAATCGTATATTCAAACTCATTATCTGTATTAGCATCTGCTGGGTTTTCAAAATCTCTTGCTACCATGCTCACAACACCTGTTGCTGAATCTATGGCAAGTAAACCTGAATCAGTTCCTGAAATTGTAAAAACCAGATTTCCAATAGGACTTCCTGTAACAGTTGGTGCCGTACCTGTGAAGGCTGCATTTTCTAAAACTGTCTCTGTAAGTGCATTAAGACTTAAACTTACTGTCTCAATAACATCATCTACAGTTACTATCCAACTTTCTGTATCTGTATTGCTACCTGTATCTGTTCCTGTAATAGTGACTTCATAGACATTGTCCGTGTCATTATCTGCTGGGGTTTCAAAATCTCTTGCTATCATACTCACAACTCCGGTTGCTCCATCTATTGTGAAACTAGCTGCATCCGTTCCTCCCAAAGTATAGGTGATTGCTCCAACTGGTGTACCCACTACACTTGGGGTTGTACTTGTATAGACTGCGTTTTCATTTATAATAATGTCTACAATTGAATTTATAGTGAAACCTGCCGCTTCAACTAAATCATCAACAGTTACCGTCCAATTTTCAGAATCAGTATTACTGTCACTATCCGTTGCTGTGATAGTCACTTCATAAATATTATCTGTATTGGCATCATCTGGAGCCTCAAAATCCCTTACCACCATACTCACAACTCCTGTTGTAGCGTTGATAGTAAAATCAGCTGCATCTGTTCCACTCAAGGTATAGGTCACTACTCCAATTGGAGTACCTGTAATACTTGGCGTTATACTTATATAAGCCGAATTTTCATTTACATTGGTATCCGCAATTGCATCAATGGTAATAGTTACCGTTTCAACTACATTATCAACAGTTACGGTCCAATCTTCTGAATCCGTATTGCTATCCGTATCCGTTGCAGTAATAGTTAACTCGTACACGTTATCCGTATTGTTATCCGCAGGGTTTTCAAAATCCCTTGCGACCATACTTACAACTCCTGTTGAAGGGTTGATTGTAAAGTCAGCTGCATCCGTTCCTCCAAGTGTGTATGTTACCGCTCCTACAGGACTTCCTGTAATGTTTGGTGTTACACTGGTATAAACTACATTCTCATTTACGTTTACATCTGCTATTGCATCGATGGTAAAAGTTACCGTCTCAGCTACATCATCAACAGTTACCGTCCAATCTTCTGAATCAGTATTACTATCATCATCCGTAGCAGTAATGGTTACTTCATATACATTATCTGTATCAGCATCTGCTGGGGCTTCAAAATCCCTTGCTACCATACTCACAACTCCTGTTGAGGCATTGATAGTAAAATCCGCTGCATCTGTTCCACTCAAAGCATAGGTTACAGCGCCAATTGGACTGCCCGTAATACTTGGAGTCACACTTGTATAAATTGCATTTTCATTTACGTTGGTATCGGCTATAGCATCAATAGTGATGGTTACTGTTTCCATTACATTATCAATGGTTACAATCCAATCTTCAGAATCGGTATTGCTGTCCGTATCTGTTGCTGTAATGGTCAACTCATACACATTATCCGCATTATTGTCCACAGGATTTTCAAAATCCCTAGCGACCATGCTCACAACCCCTGTACCTGGGTCTATGGTAAAGTCAGCGGCATCCGTTCCTCCTAGTGTGTATGTTACCGCTCCTACAGGAGTTCCTGTGATATTTGGCGTTCCACTGGTATAAGCTACATTCTCATTTACGTTTACATCTGCTATTGCATCAATGGTAAACGTTACCGTCTCTGCTACATCATCAACAGTTACCGTCCAACTTTCTGAATCAGCATTGCCATCATCATCCGTAGCAGTAATGGTTACTTCATATACATTATCTGTATCAGCATCTGCTGGGGCTTCAAAATCCCTTGCTACCATACTCACAACTCCTGTTGAGGCATTGATAGTAAAATCCGCTGCATCTGTTCCACTCAAAGCATAGGTTACAGCGCCAATTGGACTGCCCGTAATACTTGGAGTCACACTTGTATAAATTGCATTTTCATTTACGTTGGTATCGGCTATAGCATCAATAGTGATGGTTACTGTTTCCATTACATTATCAATGGTTACAATCCAATCTTCAGAATCGGTATTGCTGTCCGTATCTGTTGCTGTAATGGTCAACTCATACACATTATCCGCATTATTGTCCACAGGATTTTCAAAATCCCTAGCGACCATGCTCACAACCCCTGTACCTGGGTCTATGGTAAAGTCAGCGGCATCCGTTCCTCCTAGTGTGTATGTTACCGCTCCTACAGGAGTTCCTGTGATATTTGGCGTTCCACTGGTATAAGCTACATTCTCATTTACGTTTACATCTGCTATTGCATCAATGGTAAACGTTACCGTCTCTGCTACATCATCAACAGTTAC
>NZ_JBWFBN010000002.1:92835-270366 GCF_056326165.1 Saonia sp. | reverse complement strand
CTGCTATTGCATCAATGGTAAACGTTACCGTCTCTGCTACATCATCAACAGTTACTATCCAATCTTCAGAATCAGCATTGCTATCATCACCCGTAGCGGTAATTGTTACTTCATATACATTATCTGTATCAGCATCCGCTGGGGCTTCAAAATCCCTTGCTACCATGCTCACAACTCCAGTTGAGGCATTGATAGTAAAATCTGCAGCATCTGTTCCACTCAAAGTATAGGTCACAGCGCCAATTGGAGTACCTGTAATACTTGGTGTTATACTTATATAGGCTGCATTTTCATTTACGTTCGTATCCCCTATGGCATCAATGGTAATAGTTACTGTTTCTGTTACATCTTGCACCGTAACTTGCCAATTTTCATTGGCAACATTACTATCCTCATCGGTAGCCGTAATGGTATATGCATACGTATTGTCTGTATTAGCATCCACAGGATTTTCAAAATCCTTAGCTAACATACTCACAACTCCGGTTGTTGGATTTATAGATAGAAGTGTTGCATCTGCCCCTGAAATTCCATAGGTAAGATTACCACTAGGAGTTCCTGTTACTGTTGGTGCCGTGCCCGTGAAAGCCGCATTTTCTGAAACAGTTTCCGAAAGGGCATTTATACTAAACACTGACGTTTCTATAACATCATTCACTGTTACGGTCCAACTTTCTGAATCCGTATTGCTTCCTGTATCTGTTGCTGTGATTATTAACTCGTATACATTATCTGTATTTGCATCCATAGGATTTTCAAAATCCCTTGCTACCATGCTCACAATTCCTGTTGTAGGATTGATTGTGAAATCTGCTGCATCTGCTCCTCCAAGTGTGTATGTTACTGCTCCAGATGGAGTACCACCAAGACTCGGGGTTACACTAGTATAAACCAAGTTTTCATCTAGGTCTACATCTTCTATTGCATTAACAACCAATGATTTTGCTCCATCAGAACTAAACACAACTGTAAGCGGTGCTCCATTTGTAATTGCTAATTCTGCTGTACCACCATTATCATCATGATCAACGGTAACGTTTATGGTTACTTCTTCTTCAACGGTATCAGTAAGTGTAATTGAGACCGAACCATCAGCAATTGTTGTTGCTGTAGCACTGGATAAAACAGCGCTTCCTGTTACAGAAAAGCTCACATTGATACCTGGTATTGCTAAATCATTACCAGAATCATCTTTTAATTGTACTGTAATTGTCTCAGTATCCGCACCATCGGAAATTGCCAAACCATCTGCGTTAGCAATTAATGTACCTGTGGCACTTGTACTTATTTCATCATCGGCGATTGTGATAGTCACTTGTTGACTTCCACTTTCCACCGCATTGGTCACCGTATCAATATCAGCGATAACTGTTTCATCTCCTTCAATTAAATCATCTGCTTCTACAGTAACTGTTTCCGTACCCGTAGCTGCATCTGCCAAAATGGTTATTGATGTGGCACTTGCCGTATAGTCTGTTCCTCCAGAAGTTGCTGTTCCACTAAGTGCCAAAGCAACTGTAGTATCAAAACCAGTAGTTGGAGTAATCGTAGTCGTTAACGTTGCCACTGCTGGCGATGCACCACTTTCATTAATGCTGGTTTCATCGGTTGCCAATGTCACCACTGGTTCATCAAAACCAAAATCTTCATCAACAATATCCGCTGAACTTACTGTTACCAGACGTGCTTTTGCTGTGGTTGCCCCATAGGTTATACTACCATTATTGGCATCATTATTTAAGGCTGAATCTGTATGATCCACCACAACAAAATAAGATCCTTGTAAAACATCAGAGAATGTATATGCTCCTGTACTTGTTACAGATACTTCTGTATCTACTAAAGTTTCATCACCGTCAAAAGAACCATTGTTTAGAGCTGCTCCAGAATTATCATCATAAAGTGCAACTGAAACATCCTGTAATCTAGTAGTTTCCCCTGCATCTAAATCTCCCTCCCCATCTTCATCATAAAATACAATACCGGAAACTGAATGTGTTTCTGCTAGGGTTGCCAAAGTCAAATATTCACCATCTGCCAAGGCAACTGCTGTAATTTCTCCATTAGCATCAAGGTTTCCTATGGCAATAGCATCTGAAGAGAAATCTCCATCTGCATCTCGTAATAGAATATAAGAATCGTTAAACCCATCAAACTTTAAATGTACCTCTTGGGTAAAATTGTCTGTTTTATCTACTTTCCATTCCCTAACAGTTCGTAAACCGTAGGTAGTATCATCTAATTCTGTAGTTTGGGTGGTTGTTGCCCCACCATTGTTGGAAAGAACCAAAAACTGCAGATTATTTGTATGTTCGGTTGTTCTAGCAACATTGTTGTTAGCAACAGTAAAATCATTATCCAAAGCAACGGTTAAAATTGCATTGGCATTTACTGATTTTGAAACTCTTTGATCCAATGTAGATACATTGTCTGCACCAATACCAAAAATATCATTTTCATACCCTGTATTATCAGAAGCCTTCCATATTGTTGTAGTACCATCAGAGGCCAAATAGTCTGTTGGTGTGGATTGATCAAGGGTCATTCCATATTTTAAAGCCAAATAGGATTCTATTTGTTGTTTTTCTATGGTCGAAACATTTGTATTGTACGCTATTACTTCTGCTATATATCCATCTAAGGCAGCATCATTGGGTATTCCTTGATCTCGTCCTCCAATCGTTGTTCTATTACCAGGGTCTACCAATCCAGCAGTTATTGTTCCACTTCCAGCGGCAAGTCCATTAATATAAGTATCAATATTTAAATCTTCTCTTACTACGCCTCAAATCAATACTTGATCAGATACAAAACCGCTACTATAAACTCCACTATAACCCGATGGATTATTTGATTGTATATAACTAGGTCTTGCCTGGGTAGATGGTGAAACACCAGAACCAGTTGCAGGTTCTTGTACAAATAGAGCCCTAGTTGAAATATTGGAGTTGCTTACATAGAAGTAACTAATATCATCGGTATCAGCACCAGTATTAGGTATTACCACACCGTTATATTCTAATATATTTTCGTCTCCTACAGCAGAAGTATTGCTAGAACCATCAAACGTCAAAGTTGTATTAAAATTTAACATAGCTGCTGTTGCGTCTGGTCCTGTAGCTACTTTAGTAAAACTATATGCATTGGTAGATTGATCATCCCATTGAGTTACCTCAGCTGTTCCGGTAACACCAGTATTTGCTTGCAACCATAATTCCAGTGATGTTGCAACCTCACCAGGGCCTTTTTCAAATTTTGCCAATGTAATATACTCACCATCAACTAATGAAATTCCTGCTATTTCACCATTAATATCCAATGCGCCCAAAGAAGTGGCTCCTGAAGTAAAATCACCATCACTATCATGTAGTAGCTCCCATTGATCATCAAAGCCATCAAATTTTAGATTTATGGTTTGAGAGAAATTGGTGGTTTTATCTACTTTCCATTCCCTAACAATTCTAGAATTATAAGGGGCATTCAATTCTGTAGTTTGCTCTGTTGTTACACCACCATCATTACCAATTACCAAGAATTGCTTGTCGTTTGCATGCACAGAAGTACGTGCAACATCATTATTGGCGCTGGCGAAATCAGCATCTAAAGCAATAGTTAAAATACTACCACCATTAGCAGATTTTGAAACACGTTGATCTAAGGCAGAAATATTGTCTAGACCTATTCCAAAAATATCATTGTTATAACCCGTATTATCTGTTGCATTCCAAATAGAACTACCATCACTATTAACATAATCTGTTGGTGTGGTTTGGTCTAATGCAATACCATATTTAAGCGCTAGGTAACTCTCAATTTCTTTTTGTCCCATTGCAGTTTGTGAGCTTCCTCTATAGGCAATAACCTCAGCAATATGCCCTTCAAAGAAATCATAATCACCAATAGATCCAATATCAAGATAACCCAAACCGTCTGTTGCGTTGGCATAGGTAAAGACTCCTCCGCTGGCTCCGTCCACAAAAATTTGAGAACCATTGGTTGTTCCATGATCAAAATGTACACTGATCAATTTGGTCTGATTGGTAACATTAGTTTCCGTGCCTGCACCAGTAAAAATGGCATCATTCGCAGAAACACCAGCAATATTAATATACGTATCATTCCCACTATTATCATTCCCTAACAAACCACGATTTATAGTAGTTGCATTATAAACTGCATAGAACTGTACGGGGTTTCCGTTTACTGGGTCTGGGTCAAATGGTGAGGTAACCTCATCATCGCCATCAAAATGTACTGCAGGATTATAATTTAATATATTTTCTTGTAAATCTGGATCACCTGGGGCTGCGCTCATAGAATTGCCTTGTGAAGACTGATCTTCCCAAGCCGTAACAGCCGTTCCTGCATCTGTTACACCTATATCTGCTCTAAGCCATAGTTCTAAATCTGTGTATAAACCACCTGGTGATGGCAATACTGTTGCCAATGTTAAGTACTCACCACTCTCTAAGCTTATGTTTACAATTTCTCCATTGGCATTTAATGCTCCTAGGTCTGTACTGCCTGTACTAAAATTGTCATTATTATCCTTAAGAAGGTGCCACTTGGTACCAAAACCTTCAAACTTAAGATTTATGGTCTGCGTAAAATTGGCTGTCTTGTCTACTTTCCATTCCCTACTAATTCTTCTGTTAAAGTTAATACCGTCTATCTCTGTTAATTGCGTTGTAATGGCATCTCCGTTATGGGCAAATAACATAAACTGCATATTGTTATCATGTTCCGTAGTTCTTGCAGCATCACTATTACCATTGGTAAAATCTTGATCCAAGGCAACAGTAAGTATGCTACCACTATTGACAGACTGGGAAACTCTTTGGTCTAGTTCTGAATAATCATCACGACCAATACCAAAAATATCATTGTTATACCCAATGTTATTTACGGCAGTCCAAATAGAAGACCCATCGGAAGCCAAATAATCTGTATGGGATGTTTGGTCTAAGGTAATACCGTACTTAACGGCTAGGTAAGAAATTATTTTTTGCTTATCCGTAACTGTGTTGTCTGTATTATAGGCGATTACCTCTAAAATACCACCTCCAAAGCGACATGCACCACAATCTGTATTTGCATTGTTTCTACTGTTACCAATCATTACATTGTCAGTATTTCGGTTCCAAGCCCGGTTAGGGTCGCCACCAATAGTAGGGGTTATGCTTACACCTTCAGCAAAATATGAGTCAGCACCTATAACTGAAGAAGCCGGATCTATTGAAGAAATACTAAATAAATGTGCTGAACTATTAAGATTATTCGAAATCCAATCCATATTCCCAGGTGTAACATCATCTTGACCTAAAACAGTACCTTGATGAACCTCTTTTTGCCCCCAAGTACGTGATTGGCCATTTTGAGCATCATTGGCCCCAATGTATATTACTGATTGACCCTCAAACCAATTGTTGGTCACGTAAAAAACATCCATACCTCCCGAAGAAAAATCAACATTGGCTTCCCCATTTGAAATCTTAAAGTAATCGTTGCCGCCATCAAAGTTTATAGCTGGATTAAAGTTGGTACTATTTTCAAATAGATTAGGGCTTCCTACATTTGGAAAGATGTCCCCATTATTCATTGCCTGATCCGTCCACGTAACACCTATAGTTCCGTTGACTCCTTTATCTGCTCTTAACCAAATTTGGTTGTTTGCTATTACACCTCCTGGTGCTGCTTGTAGCTTGGCAAGGGTTAAATACCAACCATCTGTAAGGGCTATATTTGCTATTTCTCCATTGGCATCTAAATTACCCAAAGAAACTGCCCCTGATGTAAAATCATCACTTGTATTGTATAACAACTCCCAAGTTTCATCATAACCTTCAAATTTTAGGTTTACATTCTGGGTAAAATTGGCTGTTTTTTCTACTTTCCATTCTCGAGAAATTCTCCCCGTATAATTTATACCATCTATTTCTGTGGCTTGGCGTGTTGTAGCCCCTCCATTGTTTGCCAATAGTAGAAATTGATAATCGTTTGTATGTTCTGTTGTTCTACTTAGAGCTACATTAGAACTTGCATAATCTGCATCTAAAGACACCGATAGTATGGTTTCTGTATTTACAGATTTAGCTATTTTTTGATTAAGCCCAGAAAGGTCATCGCGACCAATACCAAAAATATCATTGTCATAACCAACATTGCTTGTCGCCTCCCACATAATGGTGCTACCATTGGAGGCCACGTAATCTTGTGAGGTGGACTGATCTAAGGTTTTACCATATTTAAGGGCTAAGTATGATTCTACACGATTGCGCTCTGTAGGATCTAAATAGCGATTGTAAACAATATATTCTGGCATGGTCATAGCGGCAATATAACCACTATGAATAGCTCCTAAGTAATATTGCGTTGCACTATTCCAATTTGTAGTATTGGTATTACCATCTACAGTAAGACCATTGAGATGACTACGACCTAATCCTGCACTGTTTCGTGACACACCATTTATTGCGGGCTCTGTTACATCATTTACGAGGGTTGAAACAAGGTCACCAGTATCAATTAATCGTAAACGTAAATTATTATTTGAAGTAAGCACATCAAACTGAAAACCATTTGAACTGGTAGAGGTGCGCCCCATAAAGATTTGTGAGTTACCATATGTCAAAGTCTTATATTCCCCAACAACAGAATAGGCCGTAACTTCTACCCCTGTAAGCCCAAAATTAGTGGTAGCATTTCTAAAATAATCATCACCATCAAAATCTATAACTGGGTTATAATTTAACAGATTGGTTGCATCCGATTCATAACTAGGATCACTTGAAAATAATTCAAAGTTATCTCCATATAAGTTGTCCCAAGTGTTTATGGTAGTACCATCTGTAACCACGCCCCCATTGTTATCTGCCTTAAGCCATATTTGTAGGTCTGTGACAATACCACCTGGGGCTATAAGTTTTTGTGCAAGGGTTAAAAATTCATCATTTATTAGATCTACATTGGTTAGTTCTCCATTTATATCTAGGACACCTACCTCAGTAGCTCCGCTAGAGAAATCACCATCGCTATCTCGTAACAGAATCCAATTCTTATCAAAACCATCAAATTTTAGGTTAACCGTTTGTGTAAAGTTGGCAGTCATATCTACCTTCCATTCTATACCTGTTCTAAATCCATAAATAGCTGCGTCTAATTCCGTAGTTTGTGTAGCGACTGTACCACCATTGTCTGCTAGTGTTAAAAACTGTAAGTCGTTTGCATGTGCTGTTGTACGTCCTGCATTTTGATTAGAAGATGAAAAATCATTATCCAGGGCAATGGTTAAAATAGCTCCATCATTTACCGATTTTGAAACACGTTGATCCAATCCCTGTTCAGCATCCTTACCTACTCCAAAAATATTGGAATCATAACCATCTGCATCGTTTTCCCACATTGGAGTGGTACCATCGGAAGCTAGGTAATTGGTAGCTATGGTTTGGTCTAGACTAATACCGTATTTAAGCGCCAAATAAGAATCTACCAATTGTTTTTCAGGTGTACTTAGCACTTTGTCAAAATAAAGTACTTCGGCTATATCACCATCATACGGTTCGGCAGCAGAACCTCCTTCCGCTCCCAATACCAATTGTCCTGGTGCTCCAATTGAGGTACTACCAGTAGTCTTGTCTAGTCCATCTATATAAAAAGCGGAGGCTGTACCATTGTTGGTCGCCATTGTTAAACGAGCTTGATCTATCGGTGTTACTACGTCAGTACTGTTTACCCAATACACACCGCTACCATTAGCATCTTGTGTATGATGCCTATCATAACCACCATAAGGACCTATTAACCAATTGTTTGTATAACCTCTAAGTGCACGATTTGTGCCTGGAGAAGCTTGATCTAGAGTATAAATTACATAAAAGGTGTAGGGTGTACTATCTACATTTAATAGCGAAACAAGATCATCTGCATCGTCTTCAAAAGAAACCCCAGGGTTAAAGTTTAACCCAGCTCCCATTTCTCTAAAACTAGGCTCTTGGGCAGCAACCAAATCTTGATAAAAAGTATTCCCAGAAGCACTAGCATCTCTCCATGATTCTATATCGTCTCCTTCTATGGCAATTGTGCTCCCTGGGATAGATCCATTATGATCCGTATATATACCGTCATCCGCTTTTAACCAAAGATTAAGGTTGGCAACAAGGGATCCAGGAGCTTTTTGGTACTTAGCTAGGGTGTAATATTCACCATCTAATAAGGTAACTCCTGTAATTTCACCATTGTTGTCCAAGGTTCCCAAAGAGATAGATCCAGAAGTAAAATCATCTGTACTATTTTGGATTAATTCCCAAGTTGCATCAAAACCACTAAATTGTAGGCTTACAGTTTGGGTAAAATTGGCAGTTTTATCCACCTTCCACTCACGTGCTATTCTACGATTGTAAATGGTACCATCAATTTCTGTTGATTGTCTAGTAAGGTCGTCCCCATTATTGGCAAGGGTTAAAAACTGTATGTCGTTGGTATGTTCTGTAGTACGGGCTGTTGCCTTATTTTCACTTGCAAAATCATGGTCTAGAGCTAGGGTCACAATTGCACCATCATTTATGGACTTTGACACTCTTTGATCCAGATTAGAGGCATTGTCTCTACCAATACCAAAAATATCTGAATCATAGCTATCTGAATCATTGGCCCAGATTGGTGTAGTACCATCCGAGGCTATATAATCTGTTGCCGTAGTTTGGTCTAAGGTCATCCCATATTTTAGAGCCAAATACGATTCTATTTTATTACGAGTTGTAGCATCATGTTCATTTTCAAAAATGATAAATTCTGCTACATTAATGTCTGAATGGTTTTGATTATTTGGGGTAGCGCCTAATGACATTCTTGCTGTTCCCAATAAAATATCGCCAGAGTTAACATTTTGTCCATCCTGCTTACCATTTAAGTATATGATATGGTATTGGTATCGCCTCCTGCATCATCCGTATCTATTAAGGAAAGTATTTGATACTCACCATGGGTAACTGTTGTGGCAGCAATCGCAGCACTGGACTGAGTGGGCGCTCCAAATAAAGGAGGGTTATTTTCTAAATTAAACTGTTCTGTATCATCTGTATGCCCATCACGATATTGAAAAATAACATTGTTACCTGTTACATCGGAGTTTTGGGTATATACGATATAAGCAGTGTTAGAATCCACATCCAAATAATCATCAGCACTTGTTACACCTGATCCTGAAGCTAGTAATCTATCATTGTTATCAATATCTACTACAGAATTAAAATTCAATGTATTTGTAAGTAACCTTGCATCGTCTGCAGCTTCCGACTCAAAAAAACTGAGTACAGGATTGCTGGTTTGGTTAATCCACTCGTCTATGGTATTGTTGTTTAAAGTAACAGCCGCACCAGACTGCTTAGTACCAGAATCAGCCTTAAGCCAAATGGTCAAGTCTGCGACTTCCCCACCTGGGCTTGTAGGTGTTATGGGAAAGCCATCACTAAACTCTGACACAGAATAACTTAAGGTGTTCACCATTAAAGTTGCTGTCCAAAATCCTTGGTTTTCTCCTCCACTATCAATAGTAACCGTATTTAAACCCGTTGCTAAATTGGATGCAGTATATACATAGGTACGTCCTTGATAGGGCGTATCGTTGGGTTTATTGGTATAGAATTCTACATCGCAATCTGTGCAAAATGCAGGCAGTGTAAAGGTAACCTCATAGCTATTACCACCCTGTGGCGTAGATGCCGTTATAACAGGTGCATCACCATCTATATGTTGTAAATCTACATTAGCATTTGTGTTGTTATTAATACCTCTGCTTCCATTATTATAAAAGGAGTTTTCTGAAATCACAATTCCATCAGGATAGTTATCTACATAAACACCGCTTCCATTATTATTGGCAAAAGTATTACCCGTAATGGTTACATCTCTATCTCCATCACCATCATAAAGCCAAATACCATGACCACTGCCAGTATAAACACTATTGGTAAAGGTGTTGTTGGTAATGGTGAAATCTGATGCAGCATTATTTGTATCAATCAACAGACCCGCTCTACCATTGCCATCAAAAGTAGAATTATTGATAAGAATATTTGTCCATTCCCAATCATTATAAAATTGAATACCATCTTCATAACTCGCGCCGTCACCAAACCCAAGTAGATTACAATTTTCTAAGGTTAAGTTTGCAATGTTCCGATTGATATAAATACCATCTTCATCGGCTCCACGTACGGTAACATTGGTTAAAGTTGCTGTTTTTGAAGTCCCAAAATTTACATCAGCTCCAAAGACAATTCCATAGTCACCATCATTGGTGCCAGCAATCTCTGTAAGCTCCATATCTACAAATACATTGGTCATAATTAGACCATTTAACGTACTCGAAAAACGTATACCTTGTGAAGTACCCGTTCCATAACTATTATCAAAAGTGGTATCTGTAATTTCAATATCTGTAGCAACACCAACGAATTCAATTCCGTATATATCACATTTTACGTTGGTCTGTTCTATAGTTATATCTGTAGCCGTGCTATTAAACCTAATTGCATAGTCTCCGTCATTATCTCCTTCATTGGGCATAAACAAGTCTATATCACTATTTTGTATGGTAATATTGTTTGCCCCCAAATTGAAGTAAATACCATGTGAAGCACCCCCACCTGTATCTGATAAATTAAAATTATCTATTACTACATTATCAGTTGTTCCTGTAAAATAAACACCAACATTTCCCGCTTGTAGCTGTGTCATTGTAAAATTACGCACCACAATGTTTGAGAAATTACCAGCAAAACGAATTCCAGCATTAAAATAATTTCCTTCACTATTAAGCGCTACCATATCTTCTATGGTAATATTTGATAAATCACCTTCAAAACGAGAAACATCAACTCCAGTATCCATAATGGTGAAACCTCTATAGGTTTGGTTACTTGCAGTACTAACAAAAACATCTATAGAGACATCAACACTAACTGTATTATTAGCATCAATAATAATCTTACTTTCGCCATCTATGGTTACATTTTCAGACGCTATAGCAGGTAAGCTAGATTGTAAGACTATAGTGCCACTTACCGTAAATGTAATATCGTGTGGCCCTGCTCCAGCTGCATTTACATCTGTAATGGCTTGGCGTAAAGACCCAGCCCCAGCATCGTTTAAATTGGTTACAGGGAACGTACCTGCCTGTATGGACAAGGGAAGTAAAAACAAAAGGAAAGCCAAAAAAAGAAGGGTTTTTTGTTTAATTACTGTTGTAAATTTAGAATTAGGTGTCTCGGGAAATCTTTTGGTACTCGTTTTCATAATTTGTTGGTATTTTGTACGAACAGGAAACGAATATCAATATTTTAGTAATCATTTTCTTACTTTTGTTGCATGATAAGACTATTTATGATGTGTAATTATCTTAATTTGTTGTGAGTAATTTACCTTTTATCCTAATTATTGGTCGTTTATCGATAAAAAAGTGTGTGCCGTATAATAAGGAGCATGTTCTTAAAGAAGAAGAATTTTTAAACAAGAATATAAATCCGAAATTGTAATTCTTGGAAATAAAGAAGTGATTTGCTTTCACAAATCACTTCTCTGCTTTGTCGGGGTGACAGCACTAAATTACCTGCCACAATGCGTTAATTATCAAATGATTACGCTTTATTTTTTTTACTCTTAACCGAAGTCTAAACTTGGTTCAAAATGGCATAAATTGACGCAAATTTTATGTGTCTTTTACATCCGTAAAAATAAAAAATATTTGCTATATTATTTATATATATTTATGCCAATGTATTACTACACCTGACAAGGTGATAAATATCATAGAAAACAATGCTATATTAAACTAGTTTCATTTATGAAACTATTAAAGAATAGCTTTTATGTGGCTGACTGTTTTATTGATTATATACATTATTATTGCTCTTTTTATAATTATAAGTCTTCTAATAAATGGAGTGAGGCCATCAAAAACTTTGGGGTGGCTATTGGCAATTTTCACCATACCAGTTGGTGGAATCTTATTATATCTTATGATTGGCCGAAATAGAAGAAAACAAAAACTATTTCATTCAAAAAAAAATGAAAATACCCTCTTGGTACATCAAGATATTTGCAATTCGGATTATCTCTATGAAGGAAATAAAAAAATTGTAAATCTCATTAAAAAGAATACTGGTTATGCTCCTACTCTCAACAATGAGCTAACTCTTTTGAAGAATGGGCAAGCTACCTTTGAAAGTATTTTTAATGCCTTGAACAATGCAACAGATTACATCCATTTACAATATTACATTTTTGAAGAAGGTATGCTTGCAGATGAACTCTTAGTAGTATTCAAAAAAAAAATAGCCCAAAACGTTAAAGTAAGATTAATATATGATAGTATTGGCAGTTATTCTTTGAGCAAGTCTTATCTAAAAAAACTAAAAGCTCTTGGAGTGGAAACATATTCTTTCCTTCCATATAGGTTTGGTAGATTTCTGTCTTCATTAAATTATAGAAATCATCGAAAAATAATAGTTGTAGATGGTGAAATTGGTTTTACGGGCGGTATAAATATTTCAGACAAATATTTAAAGGGTGATCCCGCTTTGGGCACATGGCATGATATGCACATAAAAATCATGGGATCTGGGGCTTTGTATTTAAATCAAGTTTTTTTGAATGATTGGTATTTGGTATCAAATCAAAATATAGCTTTAACTACATCTATTAAACATAATGCCGGTATAAAACAGGCTATACAAATAGTATCAAGTAGTCCTGATGATGATTTTTCTATCATTGAGCAAGTTTACTTCTCAATTATTACTGAAGCAAAGGAGTATGTTTACATTACTAATCCTTATATAATACCTAGTCAAGCAATTCTGCAAGCATTACAAACTGCATCTCTAAGTGGAGTAGATATTAGGTTATTAGTCTCAGAAAATGCTGATAGCACCATTGTAAGTTGGACGGTGAAATCTTATTTTGAATCTTTTTTAAAAGTAGGGATTAAAATATTTTTATATCCTGATGGGTTTTTACACAGCAAAATAATTGTAAGTGATAACAATATAGTGTCCATTGGAACGGCCAATGTAGATAATCGCAGCTTTCATCAAAATTATGAAGTAAATGCTTTAGTGTACGATGCTGATTTTGCAATTAGGTTAAAGCAAAATTTTCTAATTGATAGTGGAAAAAGTAAGGAACTGCAATACGAAAACCATATTCAAAGACCATGGGTTCATAGACTTAAAGAAGGTGCAGCTAAAGTTTTGAGTCCTATTCTATAAAATCAACGTTTCGTAACCAAGTTCGTTTTCACATTCTTTTCCTTCCAACCAGCATATTAGGTTAAAATATGTAGTTTCTGCTATTTTTTCTAAAGCTTCAAATGTTATATAAGCTTGATGAGGCGTAAGTAAAACATTTGGAAAGGACAACAGTTTCTTAAGACTTTCATCGTTTATTCCTGTTTTTGAATTATCTCTAAAAAATGTTTCTTTTTCTTGTTCATATACATCTGTTGCATATGCAGCTATATTTTTGTTTTCAATAGCTTCTATAAGTGCTTTGGTATTTACAATTGCACCTCTAGCTGTATTAACCAGAATTGCCATTTTCTTCATCATTTCTAGTTCTTCCGTGTTTATAAGATAATGAGTATCCTGAGTCAATGGAACATGTAAACTTATTATATCTGACTTTTTACACAAATCTTCCAAACCCATATATTCTACACCATATTGGTGAACAAGTTTTTCATCTGGAACTAGGTCATTAGCAATTATATTGCATTCAAATCCATGTAATAATTTTACCATTACCTTACCAATTCTTCCTGTACCAACTACCCCTACAATTTTATTTTTTAAATTAAAACCTAGTAGTTTGTCCTGGGTAAAATTATAATTGTGTACCTGTTGGTTTGCTATCGCTATTTTTCTATTTATAGACAATAACAAAGCAATAGCAAATTCTGCAATGGAATGTGGAGAATAATTTGGTGCATTAGCGACTTTTAACCCTAAACGTTTGGCAGATTTTATATGAATATTATTGTAACCAACAGATCGTAAAGTAATATACTTTACTCCCAATGCTTTTAGTTTCTCCAAGACGAGCAATGAAGCATCATCTCCAGAAAATATTGATATAGCATTAAAACCAGCAGCTTGTATAGCAGTTTGGCTGTTTAAAGCATTACTTGTATACGTTGTCTTAATTCTTTCATCTTTCGCTTTATTCAAAAATGGAATTTCAAAATCTTTAGCGCTATAGACCAGTAATTTCATTTTTTTGCTCTTTTCTGAAAATTAAATCCTGTTCTTCCATTGCCAAAACTATCAATCTTACATAGTCATCTACTGTTTTATCAATATTCACGGGATCTGTTATATCTATTGCCCCTCTCCATATTAATTCACGCTCCTTTCCAACACATATACAGTATAATGAGGTTTCTGAATGATATACTTTGAACTCATCATAATAATCTGAATCATAATAAATTCCTTGGTGGCCAATATAATCATCATGAAAATTTCCATAAATTTCATCTATTTCTGATAATCGCTTTCTAAAAATTCTTTTATTTTCAGAACCAACAACCTTAGTAAAAAGGATTGCATCAAAATCTTTATCCAATAACTGTTGTTCTACTTCAGAAAGTTCTTTTTCAGATTGTTTACTTGTAGTAAATTTAATATCAAAAAGGTCTATGCTTCTATAAGACTCTACCCCACGTTTGGTAAATTCATTTTTTAATTCTGTTTCAAATTTTTCTCTTGCAGTTTCATTTTGTGTCATCCCAACAATAAGTACCTTATATGCATCAAATAAGATAATATCTGGATTTTTCCAATTACTTACTATGTGAGTCGAAGAACAGCCTGAAAGTGTTATAATTAGTAAAATAAAAATCTTTTTCATCCTTTTTAATTAAATTATTGTTACATGTAATCTATTTGAGCAATTTTTTTTGTTTTTGTTTTTTCATAAAGCCTGAAACCAACTTAAACAATTTCTTTTTCAATATCCTATACTCCATAACATACTGATTTAAATCGCTAAGCACACTTCTATGGGTATCTCTATATGCTTTTTCCATCTCCAATTGATCTACATCATCTACCATAATTTCCAATTGGTTTCCATGCAATTGTACTCTTTTAAATAGGGGTACTAATTTTTTTTCCAAATCCAACAACGAATTCACCAATCCCTTACTTTTCACATAATTCTCAGAATCCAAAAGTTGGAGTGTATAAGATTTAATCAAATCATTGAGAAATAACTGTTCATCCTTTATAAAAGTAAGTTGGGAGAACCAATTTCTATATTGATTATGCATTTCATCAGCACTAAGCCATTCAACATAAGTATACTCTCTTGTTTCCATAATAATTTAAATTTAAAAAGACAGCAAACCCAATTTTAAATTTGCTACTTAAAATTAGTTAAGCAACCTCAATCATTCTTTTTGATTTCTCTTTATCTTCCTTTTTTAAGAGATTCAATTTTAAAATTCCATTTTTATAGGTAGCCTTTACATTTTTTGTATTATCTATAGTATTTGGAAGTTGTATTGTTCTTTTAAAGGAATTAAAATTAAACTCTTTACGAGTATAATCATCTTCCTCTTCTACCTCTTCATTACTTTTTTGTGCAGATACTTCTAACACATCATTTTCCATAGTAATTTTAAAATCTTTCTTGTTAAACCCAGGAACAGCCAATTCTATTTCAAAATCGGAATTATGTTCCTTTACATTCATTGCGGGTGATGACTTTTCTAAATTGAAAAAATCATCGTTCAAAAACTCTTCTCGATTAAAAAAATCCACTAAACTATCGTTCCATGGTAATCTGCTTCTGTTAAATTTAATAAGTGACATAGTATAAATATTTTAGATTAACATATAATACTTTATTCTTTTCTAAATTAATGCTCAGATTTAAAAACTAAAATGACATATATCAGTTCCTGCCATTAATAATGTACCTTATTATGCTGGCTTTCGTTTTTTTAATATACCTCCAGCATAATTAAACACATCTGATTTTAAAACTTTAAAATTTTCAATACAATTAACTACCTCAGCTTTAATTTTGCTGTGTTTTTGATAATATTCCAAATCACAACTATCCGTGGTACACTCTATCATTCCTCCCAGATTACTTTCGTGCTGGGAAATAAGGTTTCTAACTTCTTGCTTGTTTAATTTTGCTTTTCGTATTCTTTCTAAATAACCTTGCAAACGTTCAAATAAATTGGGAGTATTGGGCTGAAAAACATAAGAATTCAATAAATGGTCAATGAATGTGATTTCATCATCCATAAATTGTAAATTGGACTTCCATATTTGGGACTCCCAATGTAATTCTTCTACTTTCTTTGTTTGGTTATTATTTGCGTGAGTGTCTTCCATGGTTTTTTGTAGCATTCTATAAAGCTACATTTTGTATAAAAACACTAAAATGACAAAGGTCAGTTTTCTATTATTTTTATACGTAAAAAGTAGTACTTCCAAATAATTTAGGGATTTCTATCCGCCAACCCAATGAATCTTCAATTTTTATTCTAAATGTTTGTAAAGCTGTTGGTTCACCATGCATCAAAAATACTTTCTCTGGTATATTTTTTATACCATTTAACCACTGTATAAGCTCCACCTGATCTGCATGAGCAGAAAGACTTTCCAAGTGTTGAATCTTAGCTTTTATGGGTATGTATTTTCCAAATATTTTTATTTCATGCGCTCCTTCCAGCAATTCTCTGCCACGGGTACCTTCTGCTTGATAACCAACCATAAGGACCGTGGTTGAAGTTTTATCCAAAAGCTGTCGCAAATAAGTAAGCACTCTTCCTCCCGTAACCATACCACTTCCCGCAATTACTATTTTTGGTCTTTTGTCATCAATTGTTTCCCATGTTTCTCTATAAGAACTTATGATATTTATATGTTTGCACATTGCTTTATATTCTTCTATAGGCAAGTGATGCCAATCAGGAAAGGTTTTAAAAACAGAAAGTACATTGTTTCCCATTGGACTGTCTACAAAAATGGGAATATTAGGAATACGATTCCTCTTGTATAATTTCCATAGCAAATACATAAGTGACTGTAACCTTTCAATAGCAAACGAAGGAATTATTAAATTACCCCTATTATATATTGTTTCGTTGATAAGAGAAACCAAAATATCCTCTACATTTTCCTTGGGATGAAGCTTGTTTCCATAGGTGCTTTCCATAAATATATAGTCTGCCCATTTTGGCCTATTTGGCGGGTCTAGCAAATAATCTGTATTTCTACCAATATCTCCAGAAAACACAAAAAGCTTTCCATAGATTTTTATTTCTATAAAAGTTGCACCAATAATATGTCCATTATAATTAAATCTACACTTAGTATTATTTCTTAAGTCAATCCAAATATCTTTTTCAATGGGTTTAAAAAAATCAAAAACTTTTTCTGCTTCTTTAAGTGTATAAAAGGGAAGTGCAGGATTGTGTTTAGAATAGCCTTCTTCATTAGCTTTTTTTGCTTCCTCTTCATGAATTTTAGCACTATCCCTCAATATGATTTCCGTAATCGCCAAAGTAGGAGCGGTGCCATATATTTTTCCATTAAATCCTTCTTTGACCAATCGTGGCAAATACCCTGTATGATCTAAATGGCCGTGTGTTAAGAGCACAACGTCTATTGCAGAGGCATCTATTGGCAATTTGTTCCAATTAATCTCTCTTAACTCCTTAAGACCTTGAAACATACCACAGTCCACCATTATATTTAATTCTGGTGTTTCCAAATAGTACTTGGAACCAGTTACTGTTTCTGCCGCTCCTAAAAATTGAACTGTAACTTCTTTCATAAGTCTCTCAAAAGTTGCACAACAGGTCTATTTCTTCAAGTACTTTTTTCTTTCTTACTTCAGACATTCCCAAATAATCCAAATAGAACCTGTCCTTTATAAGTTGTCTACAAAGGACAACATCTCTACTCAACAAAAACTGCTTATCCCTATTGGTGAGGATTGTGGACACCGTTATAGGATAAAGCCCTAATCTATCTATTCTATCTTTTAAACCATTTTCATGTGGATAATCCCAGCTTAAAAGAAACAAATCAGCACATTTACCATATGCAAGGGCATCTTCTGTAAAACGTGTATTAGTAACTACCCATCCCCTATCCAATTTTTGAACTTTATTACCTTGTAGATTATATTGCTTTTTTATATCATTATATCTAGAATGTATATATAGTGGAACTTTTACATTACAATTACGCCCTTCTTCACTGTGAAATTTACACTCGATTAAAACCTTTAGATTGTTTTTGATTGCTACAACATCTAATTCGTGATTTACACAAGCACCATATAAGATTATATTGGTTTCCGAACTATATCCCGAATATTGCATAACTGCATTGATAAATTTTTCAAAAGGAAAACCAGTCGGGCCCAATTCATAGATAGCTTTCTTAAGCTTGTACTTGGATGCTAAAATGGATTTGTTTTTCTTAAGCAGTGCAAAAGCCCTATTATATATTTCCCTGGTAGTAATACCATCGTAAAGTTCATTTTGAACTATTTCAACTATTTTCGCTACCAAACCATCACTGGCTCCACTTCTTCTCAAAGAATTTTTCAATTTGTCTATGGAAAAAAATGCTTTGCTTCCAGAAGATTTAATGACCTCTATTTCTTTATTTTTCATAAATTAAATGGTACATAAAAAATGATTGATAAAAAATTTCCAATCATTTTTGTTTTGCAAAATAGTCTTTAACCAATGCTTTTACTTGATTGTTGGTCATACTATCAACTTTCATTACTGTTTTTACCTTTTGATTTAGTAAAGGATAATTTTCCTTTAATTCTTCTCTAAACTTTTCATTGGTATCAGCTGGGCCAAAAATTGCCACGGCATCAGCACTATCAATAACATTGGCCAATTTTTCAAAATATCGCTTTAATTGATGTTTTTCCCTTTCCAGATATTTACTGTCTTGCACAACATCCTGTGGTCCCCATTTAGTAGTTTTGGTACGAGATCCCCCTTTAGGGTTAAAAAATTCCAATTCAGACATAATAGTTTTAAACTTTTCATCCTCATTTACCAATGTAACCACGTGTGCTTTTTCTTTATCTAACCAAATTCCTATATTTTTCATTTTATGCCTTTTTAGTTATTGTCATTTAATACCAGCACTGGAGTATTAGTATTATACCCAATTTCTTTAACTAATGGATTCGAAAGCAAGCTGTTAAAAAAACGATGCTTCTTGTTCAAAAAAGCAATCATGTTACTTCCCCTACTCTCAACAAATGCCATAATTCCTTTACTAACTTTAATATTGGAAAGTGTATGTATACTATAGTCCATCCCCTCTAATATATCTTCCAAAAGTGCTTTATTATTTTCCTGCTTTTTATTTAAGCGTTCTTCTTTTGAAACATGAAGGATACGAATACTAGATTTATGTGTTCTGGCAATGTCCAAAAGATAATTAAGTTCTCTTCGTTTAAAATCAGTTTTATAATCTGTGGGAAAAACTATTTCTTTTGGAGGTGAAAAGCTATAATTTTCAGGTACCGCAATTACTGGGCAATCCGTAACCTTTTCCATTAATGTTACTGCATTGGTGCCAAAAACAACAGATGATGAACCTGTGTTACCCTTTGTGCCCATTACAATAATATCTATGTCCTTTTTATCTATTATATCTTCAACCGCGAATAACACAGAGTTAAAACTGGAAATGGTGTGAATAATATGTTTTGGATTATCAGGATGCAGCTTTAATATTTCAGTTAATTTCTGTAATCCTTCTTCAGAGTGGCTTTTTGCTGTTTCATACAATTTTTCTCCAGGTTCTGGAACCATCATACTATCCAAGGAATATCCTGAGATATGATATGCGTTCAAAAAATAGAAATCACACTCAAAATCATTATACAAATCCATTGCATATCGTGCAGCATTCAAAGCATTTTTAGAAAAATCGGTGGGTATTAATATTCTTTTTTTCATGATGTTTTTTTAGGTGTTATATAAAGTTATAATCCTAAATCCATACATACCATGATATATATCAGTCTTCAGTGGGAATAACCACAAATGGAATGTTCAGATAAAAACTAATATCAAACACTACGGATTCTTTAAATATTTTTTTAAAAAAATTATGGTGATGATATTCTAAAAGAAGCATATCTATTTTTTCTTTTTCAATGAATTGATTGATTGTTTCTGCTTTGGTTTTCTTATAAGGTATTATATACTCATGAACTTCAAAACCTTGTATTCTTTCCAATAATTCATTTTTATTTTCAACTTGATTGTCCTTCAAATTATAATCTTTATCTAGATGCAATACATGTATTGAAGCCTTAGTAAATAATGCCATATCTTTCAGACTCTTCAATATATTAGAAGCATAGTTTTTCTCATAATTGGTGGTAAATGCTATCTTTTTTGGTGATTTAAAATCAATCTCTTTTGGAACACAAAGTACTGGACATGTTTTTATAGTTTTTATTACATGAATAGTATTGCTCCCTAGGAAAATTTCTTTCGCACCGGTTTTCCCTTTATTGCCCATAACAACAAAGTCAATTTCTTCTTTTTCAACAACCTTTTTTATTCCATCCAACAAGTTATTGTTGATTGATATCGTTTTATAAGTATGTAAGGAGTTACAAGACGTATCAAGCATAATTCTATGATAGGTATGCTCCAATTCTTCTTGGGACTCGTCTGTCAATATATGCAGTAGTTTTTTTTTCGTTTTCTTATTTATCTCTTTTATTGGTGTATGTTCATCATAAGCATTAAGAATATAAAAAGTACATTCTTCTTTCTTAAATAGTTGAGACGCATAAAAAAGTGCATTATATGCATTATTAGAAAAATCTGTTAAGGCAAGAATATTATACATGGTACTAGTTTTTAAGAAAAGGTGGAAACACCATAAATGGAATCTTGGTATGAAAACCTATTTGCTTGATTACAGATTTAAGAAAAATCTTTTCTATAAAAGCATGGTTATTTTGAATCATTACCAAGAGATTTATTTTGGTTTTTAACTGAAAATCGTTGATTGCCGAAATAATTTCTTGATCAGGCATTTCATGAACTAAATAAGAAGTATTCTTTAAAAGTTCTTCCAGTTTAGTTTTATTAATCATTTGTTCATTGGTTAAATCATATCCAGAATGAACATACATAACATTTAATCTTGACAGATGTGTCTTAGTCATATCCAATAAAATTTTTAAATGGTCTTTTTGGTATTTAACCTCAAAATCTGTGGGGAACAAAATCTCCTTAGGTTTTTCATAACTAAATTCTGGAGGTATGACCACAACTGGGTTTTTGGCCTTCTTTATAACATGTATGGCGTGGGTTCCCAAAAATATTTCTTTGGCACCAGTTGCTCCTTGGGTTCCCATAATAATAAGATCAATATCCTCTTTTTCACCTACCTCATTTATCTCATCAACCAAAAGATTAAAAGCGGCATGTTCCACAAATGTGTGTTTATTATTTTTGAATTGCCCTTTAAGTCTTTTACTGGTTTCCATTAATTGGTTCATAGAAGATTCTTGATATATATCCCCCAATCCTATTTGTCCTGGACTATGCAACATATAATCTGCTCTATATATAGCAGGAGAATACGTATGCAACAAATAAAAAGTACATTCGGTTCCCGCAAATAATTGGACTGCATAATCTATTGCATTGTTGGCATTTCCAGAAAAATCTGTTGGCAATAATATACGTTTCATAATATTCTTTTTAAATTAAGTATATCAAAACTAGGATATGAGCATAGTATAAACCATGATATATATCAGTTCGCAAGCAACACATTTTAGTAAATTGCATACGCACAAAAAACAAAGAAATGAAAGGAACTTTTAAGTCTATAATTAATTCTAATATACCTGTTCTAATAGACTTTTATGCAGATTGGTGTGGCCCTTGTAAGGTGCTTGCCCACATTTTAGAACAAGTAAAGGATGAATTGGGAGATAAGGTTAAAATCGTGAAAATTGATGTGGATAAAAACCCGTCAACAGCTAGAAAACATCAAGTAAAAGGTGTTCCAACTATGATTTTGTTCAAGAAAGGAAAACAGTTGTGGAGACAATCTGGGGTATTACAAAAAGCAGATATTGTCAACATAATAAATTCATTCCATTAAATTGATAGTCTTTGAATGATTATAACTGAAGGTGACGAATGTCATTTAATTCATCAGAATTGCTTTTTATCTTTATATACTTCACCTTAATAAAGAAAGTATGAGCAAAATAAATAAAAAAAGATTAGGTCTAGATCAATTATATTTTAATACAGAAGAATACATTTCTGAACTGCAATTCTATAAAGATGATTTAACTTTCCTACAACACTTATTGGATAAATATTTTACTCAAATGATTAAAGTCGAAAATCTTGATGAAATGCGTGAAGCAATGATGAGGCTACAAGATTTAAGATATAGTGGTAAAAGATTATTAGAAAATAGTAAGCAACATATATTAAAATTGTCTAAAATTATTGATGGCACTTCTAAAATAGATTATAACGAAATTTATTCCGAACATAATATTTTAGAAAAAAGTATACATTACTTTAAAAAGAAGTTTAGAGATACAAAAACCGAGCTTTTTAGTATTGCCAATCATGTAATGGAACTACAAAAATTAGAGAAAAAAATAAAAGAAGAAAAGTGATTATAATAAAAATTAAAAGCTGAGAACGAACTCAGCTTTTAATTTAGAATACTTAAATAATAGCCTAAGCAGTTGCTTCCTCTTTACTTCTATTATTTCCTATTTTTTCAATAATCTCTGGTACTCTTTCAAATAAAGAAGCTAATCCTTTGGTTTTTCCGGCAGCAAGAAACGAAATTTCATCGTCCTTACTTACTAAAAAACCAATAGGCTCTATGCCAACTCCTGCTCCTGCACCCATTCCCTGTCCAGAACGAGTTTTAGATTCAGTTCCTTCTCCACCTCCAGAACCAAAACCCATTCCTACCTTAATAACGGGAACACATTTAAATTCTCCCAATTCAAATTGTTCTCCTACTACTGTTTCAGTCTTTGCTTCAGACTTAATAAAATCAGTAATTTTTCCTAATAACTCTTCAAAATGTAAATCCATAATTTTATTATTTTATTTGTGAATAAATGATTTAAGTATATATATTAATCTTCCTTGTATATGTAGTAATATTTTAATTTGTCCATCATAGTTTATATAAAAAATTTCTTTTCTATAATTTAAAATGAAAAATATCGGATATAGTTTTGCGTTCATTACAAAATCCCCTGTATCTATGTTTAAATAAGTTTTTTTTAATTTAAAGGACTTTAAAACTTTATATAGCTGGTTTATTGTTATTTTTCTTCTTTTCTTTTTAATATTTTCCTTCTTTTTATTTTTCACTTTACTATTATTTCGTAAAGGGTAGAAATAAAAGGTTAAAAAAAAATCCTAGCCTTAATTCTCAATAGCTCTATTTCATGAGTCTCAACACTTAACTTAATCAAACCAGGGAGTTTAATATAATATTGGTTTGTATCAGTTTCTATGGCCAAAATGATAGGTATAAACAAGAAGTACAGGATTGTAACTATAATGAGGCCTAAAACAATAGTTAATAACATGACCTTGATTTTTATATAAAGTAATTTGATTTATATAAATACGACAATGACTTAGGTCATTTAAAACGTATTTTTATAAAAAAATAAATTGTTCAACTAATTATAGCCAATACTCTCCCATGCAAGTGCAGCTGGTCCCAGTACCGCATGTGAACTTGGGGATGTAGATATCAAAACTTTGATTTTTTTCTTAAAGGCGTTAAAGAGATTTTCTTCTAGAGCAGAAACAACAGGCTTTAAAAGTATTTCCCCAGCTTGGCTCAATCCTCCAGCAAGAATAAACGCTTCTGGGTCTATATGCGCTGCCGTGTCTGCCATTTTTCTTCCTAAAATTTTTCCAGTATAATCAAAAGCCTTAAGCGCAATAACATCTCCATTGTGGGCAGCTTCTGATATTTTTTCTCCGGACAATTCATTAAAACTCATATTTTTCAATGATGATTCAACGTTCATTTGGGAGATGAGCTCAAAAATTGTTCGCTTCATACCCGTTACGGAAGCATATGTTTCCAGACATCCTTTCAGGCCACAGTTACATTGCCTTCCATTTGGAAAAACATTTACATGGCCCAATTCCCCAGCCATACCGTTTGCCCCAGTAATTAGCATTCCATGACTTACCAATCCACTTCCCAAACCAGTTCCCAAAGTGAGTACTACAAAATCTTTCATCCCTTTGGCCATACCAAAATGCATTTCTCCCAATGCAGCAGCATTGGCATCATTTGTAATTGTAAGTGGTAAATTCAGAATTTTTTTTATACTATCTGCAATTGGAATATAGTCCCCCCACTTAAAATTTGGAGGAAACTCCATTTGTCCGGTATTGAAATTTGCATTGGGTGCACCAACACCTATGGCTAATATTTTCTGGTCCTTAACGAGTGTAGACTGAATATTGAGGATCTCACTTTTTAGTTTTTTTAGAAATAGAGAAAAAGACGATTGGGCATGGGTATCAAAAAAGCTATTGGTTAAAATGTCACCCTTTTGATTAACTAAACCAATTTTAGTGTATGTGCCTCCTATATCTATTCCCAAAACATAATCTAATTCCGCTTTCATTTATATTTATTATTAGTAATAGTTACACAAAGAGACTAAAGAACAATAAACTTAGGAATGACATAAGTCATTTTACGGATAAGTTCATTGATATACCTTTAAACAAAATCATATTATGAGAACATACGCTAAACTTAAAAATTTCACTTCTCCAGATTGCAAAACAATCATTTTGAGAAACCTGAGTAGAATAATGGACATTAGAATAATAGACTTGGATGAAAATGATAATGCAATTACTTTTTTACATAGTTCATTAAAAGCTATAGAAAAAGTAAAAAAAGAATTAAAAAATATTGGGTTTCCCATATATAGTCTCCAAACTAAAGATATATGTTCCAATGAAAATGAATTTCATTCCAGAATTTTAATAGAATCTTTTGCTTAAAATTCTAATCTACTAAATGTGAGACAAGTAATGGTACTTTGGTGTCAAAAGCCATTTTATTTACAACATTTTCATGCGTAAGCTTTTCAATAAAACCATGCCAATATTCCAAGATAGCAACCATTCCTACTTCTTCACTTTCATCAACCATTTTATTTATTGATTGTGAGATTTTTGATATATAATTTACTTCAATCATTTGGTAGGGCACATGTTTTAATTTTTCTTCCAAAACCTCTTTAGCTTTTATCTGTTGAGAACTTAATGGTTCATTTATTTTCACATGAGCAACCACAATTTTAGACTTCCATATTTTTGATATATTAATTATTGGTAACAACTCATATTTTTCATATATATGTTCGTACCCAGTTGGAAAAATAATTTTGTCTATGTTGTTGAACACATAGTCCTCTGGAACAGCTATTAATGTGCAAAAATCTATCTCTTTTATAACCTTCGTAGTATTACTTCCAAGGAAAACTTTTTTTAAACCAGTAGCACCTTTGGTACCCATAATAATATAATCAATACCTTTTTCTATAACTATCCTACCTATTGCATTAAGTAAAGAATCAGCTATGGCCATTGTTTCAATTTGATGCTTTTTAGTATTACATTTTTGTTTAATTCTTTTTAAAACATCTTCCAAATCTCTTAATGCTTCACTTTTTATTGATTTAAATAAACGAGTATCCCGTTCCTTATTTATCCTACCAATTAAATTTGATGCGCTTGTATGGTAAGCATGTAAAATATAAAATATACATTCTTCATTTTTAAAAAAACTAATAGCATACTCAATGGCATTCCATGAATTTTTAGAAAAATCTGTTGGCAATAAAATTCTTTTCATAATTTATTTTTCAATTACGTTCTGGCAATACCAATAAAGGAATTTTTGTGTTAAAACCAACTTTTGCAACTACTGGCTCTTGAGTCAACTTTTCCATAAAAGTGTGTTCATAATGAATTAATACAATCATATCCGCTTTCCTTTCATCACAATAAGCAGAAACAGCTTTTGCTACAGTAGACTTAATGTTTACCTTATGAAAAGAATAATCCAAGTCTCTTAACCTTTGTTTCATTATTCTTATATTGACTTGTTGATCATCATTTAGCTTAAATTCTTGGGCCACATGAAAAATTAAAACTTTGGATTGCCATAATTTGGCCAATTCCACTAATTCCGAAAAGCAATTTTTTGGAAAAAAATGTGAATACTCAGAAGGCAGTACAATGGTTTTAAGAGCTAAAAAATTAAAAGAGCCAGGAACTACAAGAATGGGACAGTTATTTACCGTTTTAATAGTTTTGACGGCATTACTGCCCATGAATACCTTTTTTGCCCCTGTTGCTCCCTTAGTGCCCATAACGATTATGTCCAAATCATTTTTTTGTACCAAATCCTTAATCACATTTTCTAAATACCCATGCCGTGAAACAATCTCAAAAGAATGATTGGCATTAATGTAGTGCTCATTTATATAACCCAGTATCTTCCCTAGTTCTTTTTGTGAATTTTCTTGCATGGATTCATATACCATTCCCGCTCTTATGGAGCTCTTACTACCAAGAATATTTTTGGTCCTGGGTTCATATACATTTAATAAATAAAATGTGCATATTACATCTGAGTATAATTTTAATGTAGTAAAAATGGCATTCCATGCATTCTTTGAAAAATCTGTTGGTAATAGAATGTGCTTCATTTTTTAACTGATTTTAAGTTATCTGGGCAAGTTTTGCATTACTAAAAAGGGGATTTTTATTTTAAGGCCAATTTCATCAACTGTAGATCGGTATAACATATCTTCTACAAAAGAGTGTCTGGAATTTACCATTACCAACATATCAATATCTTTTTCTTTAACATACTCAAGAATTGCATCAGCTTTATTTTTCACTTTAGTTGTTTCAAAACAAAGACGAGCCTTGTAAAGGGACTCTTTTAAAAAAAGTTTATTGTCCAATTGTCTATTGTTCAAGACATCAAAATCTGAAATGTAAAGAGAATGAAGCTCAAATTTATATTCGCAAGCCAAATCATTTAGCAGTTTTAGCTCTCTTCTTTTATAGGGCAGCATATAATCTGAAGGGAAAAGAACTTTTTTAGGATTCCTGTAGTCAAAATCATAGGGAATTGCCAAAACAGGGCACTGTACATATTTAAAGACTTGAACCGTTTGACTGCCAAAAGTGACATTCTTATTTGATGTTTGTCCTTTGGTTCCCATTACGACAACATCTATATTTATTTGATTTACAAAATCATTTACCGTGTCCACAAGGGAATCAAAAGATGATATTGTTTCATATTGATGTTTCGGATTTTTAACCGGATCATTAATTTTATTTAAAATAGTGTTTAGCTTTTTGTTGGATTCTTGCTTAGCTTTTTCCTTATGCTCTTCAATGGAAATATCACTATTCTTAAATAAACCATACACCTCATCTCCATATGAATGTAAAAAATAGAAATTGGTCCTTTCGCATTTATATAGCTTCAGGGCATATTCTATGGCATGCATTGCATTTTTTGAAAAATCTGTTGGAATCAATACTGTTCTCATACATCTTATTCTTTATTCAAAAATATGCTTAAGAACTTGATGCTACTATGATAATTGTCAGTTCAACAATGTTAAACAAAATGCTATTCGTGGATTACAAAAAGAGGTATAGTTGTATGAAAGCTTACTTTCTCAACTAAAGTGTCAAACAATATTTGTTGGAGAAAATTTAGATTTTTTGCTACCATAATAATCATATCCACCTCTCTACTTTCAACAAAACACTGTATCGCGGAAGTAACTTTTTTATTGGTAATGGTATGAAAACTAATCTTATTAGGGAATTTTTCGTGCAAAAAATCATACAAATATTCTTTGTTTTTTTTCTGGGCTTGGGTTAGTTCCGCTTTTATTTTGGAAACATTCATCACCCTTAAATTCCCATTATTTATATGCAAAATACCAGAAATAGCATCCAAAATCTTATGAGAATAAAAAATATTATAATCAGTTGAAAAAGCTATTTCTTCTGGTTTTTTATAATCTACTCCTTCTGGAATAATAAGCGCATTGCACTGTATTTTAGTAATCACATCCCCAGAATTACTCCCTATTATATTTTTTCTTAGACCAGAAGCACCTTTTGTCCCCATTACAATTAGGTTGATTTTCTTTTCTAAAATGTGTTTCCTAATAGACTCAATGAAGAAGGCATGGTCATGTATAACAAAATATTTATGCTTTTTGTTTGTATATGTTGCTTCGACCAATTTTAAAAAATCATTTAGCTTTTTTTTTATTGGAATAGTATGTTCCTCCTCTATTTTCTCCCGGTGTTCAATAGAAATAGGTACTTCAGAGGTATCTAAATAATCACTAATATGTAACAGGTAGAAATTGCAGTTCTCATTCTTATATAATTGTTGAGAATACTTTAATGCATTCCAAGCATTATTGGAAAAATCTGTGGGAATTAAAATATTTATCATTGCACTAGATACTATCGTTGCAAATTTATATTTACTTACATTTTTAAAAAATGACAAATGTCATACTTATTAGAAATGTAATTCCTATAAAAGTATCTATACAACATGTTTAAGAGATTGAAGCTCCAAAATTCTGATATTTCTACCTTCTATTGTTATAAATCCATCTTTTTTAAACCCAGAAAGTGTTCTTATAAGACTTTCAGTTGCTATACCTGCTACACTTGCTAAATCACTTCTAGAAACTTTAATGGCTTCATTTGGGTTTTTATTTAATATTTCTGCAAACTGTAGAAGTGTTTGAGCGGTTTTCTTTCTAACAGAGCTATAAGCCATATGTAATAACTGCTCCTTTATGTTTGATATGTTTTCAGATAAAAGCTCCATCAACTGTAAAGAAATTGTGTGGTTTTCCTCCAAAATATTCTTTAAAACTTCTTTTGAGACACCAGCAAGCTTTACATTCTCCACTGCAGTTGCAGATTCTTGGTAAGGAATATTTTCAAAAAACGAAGTAAAACCTAAAAAATCATCTTCAGGATGTAAGGAAGTCGTTAGCTCTTTACCATCTTCATCCATTTTATGGCACTTTACTGCTCCTGCAAGTATCAGGTATATTTTATTGGAATGATTACCTTCACTATATATAATATCATCTTTTTTAAATGTAGATATATCACCAGTATCATCAAAGAAATTTTTTAACTCATTTAAAGTGCGTATTTGTTCTTTTGATGAGGAAATCTTACTTTTATTTTCACTTATATAAGCAATAAGTTGTGCTTTTGCAAGTCTACTTTCAATAGCACTAATTAAATCCTCTTCTTCAAAAGGTTTAGTCAAATAATCATCGGCACCCATGTCCATTCCCATTCTTATTTCCTTACGTTCTGTCTTTGCTGATAAAAAAATAAATGGAATATGTTTAGTACTTTCATATGATGCTAATTCCTTTAGCACTTCATAACCGTCCATTTCGGGCATCATAATATCACAAACTATAATATGTGGGGTGTATTCTTTAGCCAAATTCACGCCCAATCTACCATTCGGAGCTGTAACCACTTCATATCCTGACAGTTCTAGCAATTCAGAGGTGTTCTCCCTCAATGACATATCATCCTCTATTAGTAAAATTTTTTTCATTGATGTAGTTTACTATTATTTAGCGGTATACATATTGTGAATTCTGTTCCAATTCCATCAGTGCTTTTAAAAGTAATATTACCTCCCAAATTTTCCAAATGCCCTTTGGCTATATTTAATCCTATTCCAGTACCATGTGTAAGTAAAGCATTTGTTGCTCTAAAATAACGATTAAAAATAAATTTTTGGTCTTCTTTTGGAATTCCTATACCCTTATCTATTATGCTAATTTTAATATGTTCTTTGTCTTTACTTACTTGTAAATCAATAATTGAATTTTCTGGAGAATATTTTATAGCATTATGGACAAGGTTAGATAAAATCAATTCTAAAATTTTCTCATCAAATTCAATTGTAATTTCATCAATATTGGATGGATACAAAATTTGTTGCCCAGTTTTTAAAAGCATGTTGGCATTATAAATTACCTCATTCACTAACTTACTCAAAGGAAATAATTCCACTTTGTAATTTACTTTTCCAGATTCTAAACGTTCTACCGATAAAAAATCGTTTAAAATATTGTCCAAATACTTTACCTTATTTTTAATTGTAGTAACATGTTTATTACGTTTTTCTTGCTGTTCAGTCAGTGTATATTTAGAAAGGAGTGTAATAGATGTTAGAATACTACTCAAAGGGGTTTTAAACTCATGAGAAACCAAAGAAAGAAATTTAGTTTTTAAATCGCTTAACTCCTTTTCTTTCTTCAATGCATCTTTTGCTTTCTTTTCTGCTTCTTTTCTTAATAATACTTCAGTTGTTAATTTATTGATTGTTTTCTCCAGCTCTTTGGTTCTAATTTTTATTTTATTTTCAAGATTTACATTTAATTCCTTTATCTCTAATTCATATTTCTTTCTTTCTGTGACATCTATGACAAGCGCCATGACATATGTATTTCCATAAATCTCAAAAGGATTTAACCCAACTTCTACATGAAATTGCTCTTTGCTTTTTCGTATTCCATAAAGGTCTATACCTTGCCCCATCTGCCGTTTACCAGTTCCTTTCATAAAACCATTAAAATGGTTTCCATGCTCAGGGTGATATTTAGGAGGTATTAAAATATTCAAAGGTTTCCCAATGAGGTCTCCCCTACTATAGCCAAACATTTCATTTGCAGCTTCATTTGAAGCAACTATTATTTGTTTCTTATTAACAACAATTATTCCTTCTGAAACAGCTTCAGAAAGTAACTTGAATACATTACTATTTTTCTCAAAAACCTTCATGCTTTAAAGTTAAAAAGTAATAAATGATTAATGTCATTTTTACTACTATAAATACCTTATACATTTATCAATATAAAAAAAGGAATATGAATTATTCAAAAAAAATTAAAAACGAAATGTACCAAAATCTTGGTAAAGCATTTTACTCAGTAGCAATAGCAGATAAAAGTATCCATAGTAAAGAAATAGATAAATTAAAAACTATAATAAGGGAAAAATGGTTAGACATTGATGAAATAGAAGATGAATATGGTACAGATGCTGCATTCCAAATAGAAACAGTTTTTGATTGGCTCCAAGAATATGAAAAAGATGGGGATGCTTATTATAGAGAATTTTCAGATTTTTATAAGGAACATAAAAGTATATTTACACCAGAAATAAAAAAATTGGTTCTACATACAGCGCATTCCATTGCTAATGCATTTGCAGGTAAAAATAAATCTGAATTAATTATGTTGGGGAAATTACAATTGCTTATGGATAAAACTATATTTTAAATGTCATCAAAGGCAAAATGGCATGATTAGCTAAATCCTCCCCAATACTTCTTGAGAAAAAATAGGAAAGACCTTTACGTCCATGGGTTGCAATTGCAATAACATCCACATTATTATTATCACTAAAATTTAAAATACCATCCTCCACATTATAATCATCATAAATAGCCACATTTAAATTTGGTTTTATCTTACCCTTAAATCTAGTTATTCGCTTTTGTATTTCAAAAGTATTTAAAAATTGATTCCCAGGAGTATTTACATATAGAATTTCCAATTCAGCTGAAAAAAAAGCGGCTATATTGTTGGCTTTTTTTAAAGCATTAATACTTTCCTTTTTTAAATCTGTAGCAAAAACAATTTTATTTATTTTAAAATTATGATTCGGGACTTTAATTACCAAAACAGGAACTTCTGAAGTTCTAACTACCTTTTCTGTATTAGATCCAACAAAGTCCTCTTTAAATCCTTTGGTTCCATGTGAACCCATTACAATTAAATCAATCTTTTGCTCTTTAGCCACATAATTAAGTTCATTAAAATCTTTATAATTCTGTACTATTTCAGTGATTTTAATTCCTTTTGTATAGGGTTTATTTAAAAAATCTTTGAAACGTTTTTTGGATAGTTTCATATAATACATGGCCTCTTCATATTCTTGTGCTTCATTTTTGGCATATACTGCCTCCGAAAGCCCCATCATATGAATTACAATAATTGATACTTTTTTTTCTTTCGCAATACAACATGCTATTTCCAAAGCATATTCAGAATATTCAGAAAAGTCAACAGGTACCAAGATATTATTCATTATGATGCTTTTGAAATATTTCTTTACGTTTTCTAAGTTGTCTATCCAAATCATGAATTGTGGCAACTACCGCCTTTTCAAAATCGTCCTCATCTGATTTAGCAAAAATTCTTGGTCCAGGCGCACTAACTTCCATTTCGCAAATTTTACCCTTCCCAGAAGGGTCTTTTTCCAATTTCAAGAATACTTCCGTCTTAATAACCCAATTATATTTCTTTGCCAGCTTTTGAAGCTTGTTATTAATTATAGTACTTAATGATTCACTTGTTGGCATATGTACATACTGAATATTGACTGTCATAATATTTGTTTTATCTATTAGCCAAATTTAACTGAGAAATAAAATGTAGAACATGACCAATATCATTTTAAGTCATCAATATATTTTTCACTTTTATACTTAATTAAAATATTACATCATGGCAATAAATTTTAATCAATACGCTTCAGAGGGAAACAAATTTATAAAGGACTATACTTATGAATTGACACTCGGAGACGATACAGAAAAAGCAGGGCGCATACTTGTTTCTACTTTACATGCACTTAGAGATATTATTCCCATGCAGGAATCATTACAATTTATTTCGCAACTTCCTATGTTCATAAAAGCTCTTTATGTACATGGGTGGAGTTCCAAAAAGAAAAAGATTAAAATTAAACACCTTGCCGAATTTTTAGATTTAGTGAGACATCATGATGGTGCAGCAGCTGTGAATGATTTTGAATATAATGATGAGGTCGCCGAACGATATATTAAAACAACTTTTATTTTTTTAAGAAAATATATTTCGCATGGAGAAATGGAAGATATTATGGATAACCTTCCAAAAGAATTAAAACATATAATTTATTACAATGTTCTTTTTTAGAAAACAAAAATTAAAAAACATGAAAACAAAACTGTTTATAGCATTACTATTTATTAGCATATCCGCACTGGTTTCGGCTCAAACCATTGCTGAAATTGATGAAATAGCTCCTTTTAGTGAAGGTATGGCAGCCGTAAGACAAGATAATACTTGGGGGTTTGTAAATGAAGAAGGTGCCTTGATAATCGATTATAGAGACGATTTACATTGGAACAAGGATGCAAAATCAACAGGTATTGGAATTAATACGACTAAATACCCCCTTTTTAAGAATGGTCTTTGTATCATAAAAAAAATAGTGGAAAACATTCCTCATTATGGATTTATCAACTCCAAAGGAGAGCAAGTCATTGAGCCAAAGTTTTTAAATGTTTCTTCATTTAAAAACGGATATGCAACTGGTATTTATTATGAAAAAGTGTTTAGGGGGAACAATGAATTCAATCTTAAGATTTATGAGTATAAATTTCATGAAGTCCTCATAGACACATCTGGTGAAATTGTTGAATTTCTGGCCAGAAGGGATAATATCCAAATGGTTAGAAAAAGATATGAAGTTCCCAAAATAAGGTCAAAAATGATTGCTAAAAATTTGATTGCAATTCAATCAAATGATATGAATTGGGAAATAAAAAAATTAGAGCTTTAAACTTTATTTAAAACGACTTCAAGTTTTTTATTACCCTTTTAAGTTTTTCATTTACATCACTGGCAATATTAATCAAGGAAGAATTTTTAATGGCTTGCATAGACGCTATTGGGTTTACAGCGGATACTTCAACTGTTTCTTTTTCTCTTTCTTGAACAATTATATTACATGGAAGCATTGCCCCTATTTTATCCTCTGCACATAATGCTTTGTAAGCAAAATTTGGATTACAGGCTCCAAGAATTATATAGTTATAAAAATCAACATCCAATTTCTTTTTCAAGGTTTCTTTAATATCAATTTGGGTTAATACTCCAAACCCTTCTTTTTTTAATTCTAAAGTAACTTTTTCTATTGCATCATTAAAAGACACATTATTCAAAATATTTGTATAATAGTAATTCATCTTATCTGTGTATTATTAATTAATTCGTATAAATCTATTTTTTAACAAAATTATTTCTCCCAAATTAGTTTTAATAGTTTAACAATTTTATCCACATCAATTTCTTTTTCAGATTTTACCTCAATAATTCTCATAGTCTTTCCCTTACCTTCAAATAAGGCTATTTCTTCTTTTGATAGATTTTTAATAGAAAAACCCAAGTTGACATGGGTTTTTAGCGCAACCAAATAATATTTTCCTTCAGCATATGATGGAACACCCCATTTCATTTCCTCTTTTATATTGGGAAATGTTTTGAAAATAATATCTCTCAATTTACCGCAAATCTCTTTTTGAGGAGATTTTTGCTTTTCTATATATTCATCAACTTTTTTTTCTTTCATTTAAAAAATCCTTTTATCAATTCACTTTTAGTTTTAAATACTATTGATTATGATTTCTGTATATACAAAGTCATTAAATAATATATAAAACACTTTAGCCTTTCTCTAACATACTCTTCGTAATACTTAAAAATAATATGTTTGTTACACAACATATATGATAATTGTCATAGTCAAAAACCTATTTACTGAATATTTTCACTAAAAATAATTTTATATGAAAGGAGTGTTGAAATTAGGGAGTATTTCTAGGATTGGGATTGAGATTCACTGGACTTTTTCTTTACTTCTCATATGGATTGCCTATTTAGATTTTCAGAGAGGCGGAACCTTAAATAGTGCACTATTAAGTATTGCTTTTGTCCTTGTCCTATTTCTATGTGTTGTCTTACATGAACTTGGACATGCACAAATGGCAAGGAGGTTCAAAATAAACACAAAAAAAATAACGCTACTACCTATTGGCGGTGTTGCAATGATGGAGAAAATGCCAGAAAAACCAAAACAAGAGTTACTTGTAGCACTTGCTGGCCCTGCAGTTAATGTATTTATTGTATTTCTATTATCATTAATAGTACCTGTAAGAACATTTTTTAGTCTTGACGTGACTAATCTAGAAACACTTCTAAATACATCTACTCTAGACGTGTTTCTATTCTATCTTTTGATGGCCAATGTAATGCTTGTACTTTTTAACTTAATACCGGCCTTTCCTATGGATGGCGGAAGGGCTTTAAGGGCATTGTTATCATTTAAAATGAATAGAGTAAAAGCAACTTCTATAGCCGCCAGCCTAGGCCAATTTTTATCAATATTCTTCTTTATTCTAGGTTTTATATTTAATCCTTTTCTAATTTTAATAGCACTCTTCATTTTTATTGGGGCACAAGGTGAATATCAAATGGTAAAACAGAAGGATCTATTAAAAGGATATAAGGCCAAAGAGGCTATGTTGACTAAAATTAGTTTGCTAAAACCAAGTAACACTATGAAAGAAGTCATTGGTCTTGTCTTGGATACTACAGAAAAAGACTTTGTAGTAATGGATGGTGAAAATATTGTTGGAGTGTTACTGAATAAGGATGTCATTAAATATTCTAATCAACCTACGATGCAAGTACAAGATGTAATGAAAAGCTCTTTTAGAACTATAGATTCATCTGAAGAAATCAATAAAATATTTAACCTTTTTGGAAATGAAAGAAATGGATTCTTCCCTGTTCTCGAAAACAAAAAACTTGTTGGGGCTATAGACCTCACCAACATAAGTGAATTTATATTATTTAAGTCCAAATTAATTCAACCTTAAGTATTCATGTCAAAAATTAAAATTATCCTTCTTTTGAGTCTTGTTATTTCTTGTGGTACAAAGCAAGAAAAAATAAAGCCAGAGATAATGTCAATTACACAATCCATCTATGCATCGGCAACCGTACAACCAGATAGTTTATACCTGGCTTATGCAGCTGTTGCAGGTATTCTAGATGCAAACTTGGTTGAAGAAGGAGATGATGTTCTTAAAGGCTCTCCTATCTTACAAATTGTCAATACCTCACCAAAGCTTTCCGCCGAGAATGCAAGAGTTACAGTAGAATTAGCAAGAGACAATTACCAAGGTAGCTCAGCCTTACTAGTTGACCTTCAAGATCAAATAAATGCCGCTTCTTTAACACTTACCAATGATTCCATTAATTTTTTTAGGCAAAAAAATCTCTGGGAACAAAAAATAGGTTCTCAAGTTGAATATGATAACCGAAAGTTAGCATATGAGCTGTCTCAAAATAACCTAAAGCTTTTAAAAAGTAATTATACTAGAACAGAAAGGGAGCTAGCCGCAAAATTAAGGCAAGCGCAGAATAATTATGAAAGCTCACAGATATTAACCAAAGATTTTACTGTAATGAGTACAGTTAATGGTAGAGTTTATGCCTTATTCAAAAATCCGGGAGAAATTGTAACCACAATGGAACCCCTAGCATCTGTTGGTTCTAAAGATATTTTTATTCTTGAAATGTTGATAGATGAAGTAGATGTAATTAAAATTAAAGTAGGCCAAATAGCCATGATTACATTGGATGCTTATAATTCTCATGTATTTGAAACTAAAATCAATAAAATCTACCCAAGGAAAGATGAACGATCACAAACTTTTAAAGTTGAAGCCGTATTCATTAATCCTCCAGAAGTATTATATCCAGGACTATCTGGTGAGGCTAATATTATTATTGCCCAAAAAGAAAATGTTATGACCATTCCCAAGGAATATCTTATTGGAGAAAATAAAGTCTTAACGGAAAAAGGGGAAGTAGAAATTGAAACGGGATTAGAAAATTTGGAACATGTGGAGGTTTTAAAAGGACTAGATTCAGGAACATATATAATTAAACCTGAACAATGATAAACTGGAAAGTCATATTAAATATAGCCAAAACACATTTGGTTACTAAGCTTAAATCCACAATTACAGCTTCTCTTGGTGTAACTTTTGGCATTGGGGCCTATATAACCTTGGTAAGTTTTATGACTGGATTAAATACTATGTTAGATGATTTAGTTCTAAACCAAACGCCACATATTCATTTATATAATGAGATAGAGCCATCAGTTGCCCAACCAATTGAACTTCATGAGGAGTTTGAAAATGCATTTAATGTAATTCATTCCATAAAACCTAAAAGGAGTCAACAAAAAATTCATAATGCCCTTCCTATTCTTAACTATTTAAAACAGAAAGAAAATGTAAAAGGCGCAACACCCCAAATTAGAGCGCAGATATTCTATATCTCTGGATCTATTGAATTAGGCGGTAGTCTTACTGGAATTGATATTATGGAAGAAGTCCGATTATCCAGTATTCAAGATTATATTATTAAAGGTAGTCCTGAAGCTTTAAACAATAATGATAATGGCATTCTGTTGGGTTCCGGTTTAGCAAAAAAAATGTCACTTGGTGTTGGAGATAGAGTGCAAATAAGTACTATTAAAGGTGATATTTTTCCTTTAAAAATTGTAGGGATTTATCAAAGCGGAATTGCAGATATAGACAATATTCAAAGTTATGCCAATATAAAAACAGTACAACGAATTCAAGGAGTTGCACAAAATTTTGTTACGGATATCAATATAAAACTATATGATATTGTGCAAGCACCAAACATGGCAAATAGACTAGAAAAACAATTTAAGGTAAAAGCGACAGATGTTAATGAAGCAAATGCGCAATTTGAAACTGGTTCCAATATTAGAAATTTGATTACCTATGCAGTTTCCATTACCTTATTAATAGTTGCAGGGTTTGGAATCTACAACATTTTAAATATGCTCATCTATGAAAAGATGAAAGATATTGCTATTCTAAAAGCCACAGGTTTTTCCGGGTCTGATGTTCAACTTATTTTTATGAGTCAGGCTATGATAATAGGAGCCATTGGTGGAATTCTAGGACTATTGATAGGTTTTGGGCTTTCCAACCTAATAGATAATGTAGCTTTTGAGACCGAAGCTTTACCAACAATTACCACCTACCCCATCAACTACAATCCACTTTATTATATCATTGGAATAACATTTGCCTTAATATCAACCTTTATTGCTGGTTGGCTACCTTCCAATAAAGCAAGACGAATAGATCCAGTCCGAATCATAAGAGGAACTTAAAGAAATATCATGGGATTAGTGCTAGAAGCAAAAAATATCAATAAACATTTTAGAAAACCTGTGCTGTTTCATGTCTTAAAGGATATTAGCTTCAACATAAATAAAGGTGAGTTTGCATCAATCATGGGGAAATCAGGGTCAGGAAAATCCACTTTACTCTATATTCTATCTACTATGGATACAGATTACGAAGGACAGTTATTTCTGAATAAAGAATTGGTAACTGGAAAACCTCAACAAGAACTCTCTAGAATACGAAACAAACATATTGGTTTTGTTTTTCAGTTTCATTATCTATTATCAGAATTTAGTGTATTGGAAAATGTGATGCTCCCAGCTAAAAAACTAGCAGAGAAATCACATAAAGAAATTGAAAATGATGCCATTGAAAAATTGAAAATGCTCAACATTGGCCATTTGGCCAAGAAAAGAGCATCTAGAATTTCTGGAGGTGAAAAACAACGTGTTGCAATCGCTAGGGCATTGATAAATGACCCTTCAATTTTAATGGGTGATGAACCTACCGGTAATTTGGATAGCTATAATGCAGAAAATGTTTTTCAAATTTTTAAACAGTTGAAAGAAGAACAAGGGCTTTCTCTGCTTGTAGTTACACATGATGAGGACTTTGCTAAAAGAACCGACCGTATTATTCAAATGGAAGATGGGTACATCATTCAATAAACATAAGAACAATAATTGCCATTTATATAATTAGGTATCAAAGGAATATCTTATAGGTCCCCCTCTTCTTATCTCTTCACTAGCATAGGATTCAAATTGTCTAAAATTTTCCCGAAATGCCAACGCTAATTTAAATGCTGTCCTATAATAATCTTCGTGATTAGCCCAAGCAGACTTTGGACTTAGAATTTGTGAAGGAACACCTGGACAACTCCTTGGCTGCGCTGTTCCAAATACGGTATTAATATGATATGTATCACAGGAATAAGGACCCAAATCTCCATTTAAAGCTGCATTTATCATGGCTCTTGTATATTTTAATTTCACTCTTGTGCCAATACCATAAGAACCTCCTGTCCAGCCAGTATTAACCAACCACACATTTGTCTTGGTCTCTTTCATTTTACTTTGCAACATATCAGCATATTTAGTTGGATGCAATGGCATAAATGGTGCTCCAAAACATGCTGAAAATGAAGGAACAGGTTCTACAATCCCCTCTTCAGTACCAGCAACCTTGGCTGTATATCCAGAAATAAAATGATATGCTGCTTGCGGAGGGGTTAATTTTGAAATTGGAGGAAGTACTCCAAAGGCATCCGCTGTAAGAAAAAAAATATTTTTTGGTTTTTTTCCTATTGAAGGCTCCATTATATTCTCAATATGATATATTGGATAACTTACCCTTGTATTTTTTGTTATTTCTGCATTTGTATAATCGACCACATTGTTCTCTTTAAAAGCGACATTTTCAAGTAGGGCACCCTTTTTTATTGCTGCGTAAATTTCTGGTTCTTCTTCGCTTGAAAGGTTAATTACTTTTGCATAACAACCTCCTTCAAAATTAAATATGGTATTTTCATTTGTCCATCCATGTTCATCATCCCCAATCAATTTTCTACTGGCATCTGTAGATAGGGTTGTTTTTCCAGTTCCAGAAAGGCCAAAGAAAATAGCAGAAGTCCCATCTTCACCTGAATTTACCGAACAATGCATAGGCAAAGTTTCCATATAGGTTGGTAGAAGAAAATTTAAGGCAGAGAATATTCCTTTTTTGATTTCACCTGTATATCCAGTCCCTCCAATTAATACTATTTTTTTTGAAAAATTCAGAATTGCAAAATTATGTTGTCTTGTACCATCAATTTCTGGTTGCGCCTCAAAGCCTGGAGCATTGATAATAGTCCACTCTAGTTCAAACTTTTTTAATTCTTCTTTGGTAGGCCTTAAAAACATATTATAAGCAAACAAATTTGACCAGGGATACTCAGTAATTACTCTTAAATTCATTCTATATTTATCGTCAGCACAGGCGTAACAATCCCTTATATACAATTCTTTGTCATTTAAATAATGAAGCACTTTTTTATAAAGACTGTCAAATTGTTCTGGTTTAAAAGGAATATTCACATCTCCCCACCAGATTAGCTTTTCGGTAATATTATCCCTAACAATAAATCTGTCTTTAGGTGACCTACCCGTAAATTCTCCAGTATTTATTGCCAAAGCTCCTGTTGAGGTCTCCTTCCCTAAACCCTTTTGCAGAGTGATATCATGAAGTTCAGAAGCCGATAGTTGATAATGTGTTTTTTTGCCATTTAAGCCATTTGGTGTTAAACCCGACCATTCAATATTTGTTGTATTCATTTTATTTATTTTATTAAATTTTCTTTGCTTAGACTAAGAATTGGAACGGTACTTTTTGATACCATTAGTTTAACTATATCTCTATGGGTTAATGATTTGATAATTCTATTATTTTCTCTTTCCAACATACCAACAATATTGGCATTTATTTTCTTTGAATACTCTAACAATGTTTTAATAACATCTTCAGAGAATTCAATGTTAAATTTCATGGGTTTATAGAGAATTTTCTCTTGCAACAGTCCTCTAAACCACTCCATTTGCTCTTCACCAGCATAATCATTTTTTGTAGAAACATGAACAACTCTTATTGTGGCGTTAAAAGGTTTTGCAATGTGCTCAACTATAAACTGTATTGCCCAAATATCTGCATGTTCAAAATCTGTCGCATAAAGAATTGTTTCAATATTTGTGATATCCATAATCGACGGTACTGCAATTACTGGGCAAGGTGAGTTGTCTATTAAATTCTTGGTCGTGCTTCCCATAATAATTTCCTTTATTGCACTGCTCCCTTTAGTCCCAACTATAATTACTTCAGCTTTAACTTTTTTAGCTATTTCTCTTATACTTTCATCTGGAATAGGGTTTTCATCCACCACTAATTCAAGCTTTTTATTACTTGGCTTTATATTTATATGTTTTGCACAAAAAGCAGCTAGTTTTTCTCTATTATCCTTAAAAGATTTCTTTTCCATTTTGGCAGAAGTAAGGCTTACTGCACTTATCAGGACCCGGTTTATATCAAAGACATGAAGAACAATAAGTTTTCTATTTAACTTTTTACTCAACATTTCTGCCATTTTGAGGGCTGCCAATGAATTTTCTGAATAATCTGTAGCATATAGAACAGTTCTCATAATTAAGCTTATTTATAATATAAAATTATTTAAATGAGATTAGTTGTAATATGACCAAAGTCATATTAATTATAGTACACCCGTATTAATTTTATATCGTAAGAAGTGAAATGCCTTTAACAACAATATTTATTACTATGAAACACTTAAAAAAGATACTTATTGGGTTTTTAATACTGATAGGGTTATTCTTTGTATTTGCTATATGGTATAAATATCAATATTCCATGGATGAGATTATTGGCTACGAAGTGAATTCTGAAATAATCAATAAAAAACTTCTAATTGCTACTCAAGGAAGCGATTTTAAAAATAAATTAACCAATGAAATAGTAGAGTATTACAAATCGGATTCCACTTATATAAAAATTATTGACATTTCGTCTTTAAAGAATACCGAGTTAAATAATTATAATGCCATTTTAATATTACATACTTGGGAATACTCTAAGCCCCCATCAGTTATTCAGTCTTTTGTGGATAGTGGCATATACAACCCAGAAAATATGATTGTCTTTACCACATCAGGAGAGGGTTCCTATAAAATGGAAAATGTTGATGCCATAACTGGTGCATCAAAAATTGAAAACATTGATATTCATGTGAATGATATTGTACATAAATTAAACCTTATGATCAATAAAACCAATTAATAAAATAACATGAATGCTACCGTTGAAATTCAGAACTTAAAATGTAGAGGGTGTGGAAAAACTATTATAAGAAGACTTGATACCATTGAAGGAATTAGAAACATTGATGTCAATTTGGAAAATTCTACACTTTCCTTTGAGTATGATACATTACTAAATTTTGAAGAACTCAGAAGAAACCTCAGAAAAATTGGTTACCCAGTTACAGGTGACACTAACCATTTAACAACAAAAGCAAAGTCTTATATTGCATGCGCTATAGGAAAGGTTATAAAATAATTTACTACCCAATTCTCTTTTTTTAAAAAGAAATGATTAATGGTTTGAGGTATTGGTTTCGTTTTCATTATCCACTAAACCACTAAAAAAAAATAATGTTAAAATTGTGCCTACAACTCCAATTATAAGCCATAATATAATTAAAAAGGAATCTGGATTTAATTCTTGAATGTACATACTCAAGGACATTGCAGTTAATGCAATACCCAAAGTACTGGTTTTTGTAAGCATTATCCCAGTTAGCTTAATCCCATATTGTTTATTCCTAAAATATCCAATTAATGAAATCATCATTAACGGAATTACTATTGCCAAATCTAAACCATAAACGATTAATAATGGTTCTCCACTTGGTGTGTCTGATTTATAGTCTGACACAGTAATATGAGAAATAATATCTGATAACCATAGAAAACACAACATAGTTGAAATAATAAAAAGGTACGCCATAACTAGTCTTTTTATGTATTTATTTCTGATGTTATATCCCTTTTTCTCATTGAATATGTTTTTCAAAGAAATAAAAAGACCTATTATGGAAAGACTAAAAATTGGAAGATGAAAAAAATAAAGAAAAGTGAGCTCTGCCACTAATACAAAGAAAGCATACGTGTATACAAAATAGAGTAATACTCCACTTAAGACCATTTCCCATTTTTTAATTTTAATTGATTTATAATAAGAAACCAACATCAATGGAATAGCAACAAAAAATGTGGCAATATCTTGGCCTAACCACTGGGCATTTGCCCATTCCCCATCTAGGTATATATCATTATTAATAATGCTCATAGTGCATGATATAATTGCAAGAATTATAATGGAAAAAGTAATCTGTTTTAAATTATCTGTTTTTAACTTCATAATAAAAGTTGCTTCACAAGCTATATTTAATAGCCTTCATATCTATTAAGTTTTCTTTTTAAAACAGTTAATTCTTCATTTAGACTTTCTATCTTCTCCAAAAGATGATGAATTGCCTCTAAACCGTCAATGTTTATATTTAAATCATGATGCAATCTGACCATTTTTTCAAGTTTTGGTAATTCATCAGGATGAAAAAAAGGTTTTTCCTCCAAATAATTAATTTGTACAAGTTCATACTCACTAAGTGCAATAACAAAAGATTCATCAACATCATGGTTAAAGCAGAAATCCGTAATTGCAATATAATTTCCTATTTCCATATATCTTAAATTATAAATTTGTTTTTACCAATTCTTCAAATAATTCTTTTTGTTTATCAGATAATTTAGATGGCATTTTAATATTGTAAGAGACAAATAGGTCTCCAAAATCCCCTTCTTTCTTGTACTTAGGAAAGCCTTTTTTAGCTAACTTAACTTTACTCCCATTTTGGGTTTCTGGTTTTACTTTCATTTTAACTTTTCCATCAAGTGTGTCCAGTGTTATTTCACCACCCAACACTGCCTTAGTCAATGGCAAATCAACCGTTTTATATAGATTTGCTCCATCTCGTTTAAAATTGGTATTGTTAAGAATTGAGAATGTAATATAAAGGTCCCCTTTGGGTCCTCCATTAATACCTTCCCCTCCGTATCCCTTAATTTTAATTGTTTGACCATCTTCTACACCTGCAGGTATAGTCAAACGTATTTTTTTGTTATTTAAAGTTAAAGTCTGTTTATGAGATTTATATACATCCATTAAATTTAACTTTAGTTCTGCATTATAATCTTGTCCTCTATATCTTACACTCCTCCCCTGTGTTCTCGCACTTCCACCAAACATTGATTCAAAAAAATTTGAAAAATCGCCAGCCTGACCACTAGAATACGAATAGCCTTCAGGCCTCCTCTGTTGACGCCTTGAGCTTTTCGCATTTTCAAACTCCTCCGCATGCTGCCAATCTTTTCCATATTCATCGTATTTTTTTCGCTTTTCTGGATTACTTAATACTTCATTGGCCTCGTTAATTTGTTTAAACTTTTTTTCAGCTTCCAAATCATTTGGGTTAAGATCTGGATGATACTTTCTAGCCAGTTTTCGATAAGCCTTTTTTATATCTTTTTCAGAAGCTGCTTTCTCAATCTCCAATACTTTGTAATAGTCAATAAATTTCATAAAAATTAACCCATTTTATAACTATAAATATTATTAGTAAAATACTCAAAATCTCCTTCTTCTAAATTCCAAATAGCCTTCATAGATGTAGGAATATACAATCCGTCCATAACTTTATAATTATTCGCCTTTCCTGTAAAATACTCAAGAGTATCTTCTTTATATCTTTGTGCTTCAAAAGAAACTATTAATCCTTCTTTATTAAAACTAAAAACACCTTCAGTAGAAACGTCATTTATTGAAATGCGTGCTTTTACTGAATTTTCATCTATTTCTTCCCAACTTATATTTTTGGATAAGAATCCAGGAGGATAAAATATTAATTCTCCTAAATATCTACCCAAAGCACTAATGTCTGTTTTTATCCCCTTGGATAGCGCTATTTTCTTCAAACCGAATAAACTCACTTTTACTTCAGCTATTCCGTTAATACTTTTATCACTTATGAGTAATGGGTAAGCTTTTGCACTCCATATGAACCCAGGATGTATAGCAGTCATATACTGTGTTGCATTAAAGCTGGTCCATCCTTTTTGTGGGTTAGTCTTTATTTTTCCTATTTGTTTGAAAACCACGTTACAATCTTTACACATTCCTATAACTCCAACTTTCTCCATATATCTTTTCATAACAAATGGTAAATTCTCCAAATCTTCCTTGCTAATAAGGTTTTCTTTCTTATCGTACATATTAAACAGAAAATCTTTTTCCCTTTCCACAACAGCATTAAAATGATAAAGACCATAAAAGATTATGAAAGCAAATACCAAAACAACCACCAACACAATGTATAATATCATACTCATCCTTTTTAAGTATTAAACAAATTGAACAATAGTGTAGCAACACCTATTCCCATTAAAAGAAGAAGTACGAATTTCTTAAACTGAGCTTGTGTTATTTTATCCAATATTCTTTTTCCAATATAAGTCCCTATAATACTCACTACTATCAGTATGGGGATTAAATAAAGATCATGCATATGCACATACCCATTATAGGTATAAATTATGCTTCTACTAAAATCTATCCCTAAATCTATTACAGCAGAAGTAGCAATGAATTTATTCTTATTTAAATTAAAGGCAGTCATTGTAGCTCCCCTTATGGCCCCATCTGTCCCCAATAACCCTGCAAAAAAACCGGATAAAGTTCCGCCAATAATTGCATTTCCATTTGAAGGTTTTACGACAATATTTCTTTTGACAATAAATATTAAACTAAATAAAATAAGAAAACCACTTAAAGCATACATTAATAATTCAGGGTTAATATATTTACTTATAAAGGCTCCAATAGATACAAACAATACTGCTGGTATGCCTAAATATATTGCGAGTTTCTTATCAAATCCTTTTTTAAAAAAAGCAATTTTAGTGATGTTACTTGAAAGATGAAATAAAGCCGTTACTCCTAAAACAGTTTGAAAATCTAAAAAATAACTGGCCATAGGTACAAAAAAAACAGAGGAGCCAAAACCTCCTACTGTTCCAAAAATTTCAGCCAAAATGGAGAGAATAATAAAAAGTGGTGAAAACTTATCTAACATTCAATGATTTTTCTATTTCAAATCTAATATTTGAAAACATTATTGAATATGATAAATATCATCTTGAGCCTAATACGCCATAACTGTTTTTTTTTAACACCAAAAAATCATCAAATATCTATGAAGAGTTAATACTAAAAGTTATTATTATAAGTTCTGAATTAACCCTTCCTTTTCTAATTGTAGAACAATTTTATCAACATAATCTTCAATAGTGGTGCTAATTGTTTGCGGGTTGGTAATATCAAAAGACCCCACCCATATTAAAGACTTATTTTCATCTTCATCGAAACCATAAATAGAAGTTTCAACGTGATAAACTTTATAATTATCATAATACTCTGGATTAAAATATATATCCTGATATCTGTAATAATAATGTCCAAATCGCACGTAATGATTTCCATAACTATAATAACCACGAGTATAACCTCTATTTTCATCCACTCCCTTTACAGCAGTTATCATAATAGCATCAAAGCCATCCATACCAAGCTGGTCTATCATTTGTTTAATTTCTTCTTCGCTTTTTTTAGCTTCAATAAATGAAGTCCCAAGTGCTTTACCACTTTCAACACTATTGATATTTCTTCGCCGAAGAGCGTTTTTTAAATTCTCTTCAAAAATTTTCTTGGCTGTTAAACTATTTGTCATTCCAACAACCAATAATTTATTAGGATTAAATGTTGTTATTTCAGGATTTTTCCAACTCTCAACAAAACGGGTTGAAGAACAAGATATAAGAGTTAAGAATCCAAATAAAAGAAATATACGCTTCATAATAGATTATTTTAGTTTATAAAACTATCCTAATCTTCCACCTTAGACAATGATATATATCATCCAAAACATTATGTGAATGGGTATTTTTTTTCTTCTAAAGATAATCCCGTGGTTTTAGATAATAATTGTTTTAATTTTTTAGTGGTAGTAGCATCAATTAAATTTAATACCTTAACATTACAGAGTTTTTCTACCATTTGTATACCAGCTAATGTATTAGATGTTGCTCCAGTCACTATATCTGGTACAATATCAAATGCCTTCATAAGACCATAGACTGCATATGGGTCAGAAGCACTTAAAATAGTACATTTTACTTGCTCTCTTATAGCATTAATTGCTAAATCACCATTATATGGTTCTAAAGGCGAAGCACCAATTTCAACGATAGCCACATCTGCCTTTTCTTTGGCAATTAGACTCAAAAGCTGATCTAATTTAATTTTATACTCTTCTCTGGGGCAAATAGATGAGGGAAGGCCAACATCTACAAAATCCAAAACTGCATGAGCTCCGGCATCCTTAATGGCTATTATGTCTTTTAATCTCCCTGCACCTGTAAGCTTGGCGCCTACAACTTTGTGCCCTGCGAGTTTAAATAAGTTAGTAGCTATCCTAGCTGAAGTAGTTTTACCAGCCGACATTGATGTTCCTACAAAAAGCACCACTGGGGTATCAAACACTATTTTCTTGATGGGTTTTACAAAATAATCCATTGTAAGTCGTGTATCTCCCCTAAATGCATGACCTATATATTTAACTTTTATCATGCGAGGCATAAAAACTGACTTAGAAGTCAATCTTCCTAGAAGCCCTGCTCCAGTTAAGACATGCATTTTTAAGTCATCTTCCACATTTCTCCATGTGCCAGTTGCTTCCAGTGTTGCGAAACGCTCACCTAAGGCTCCCACTATGAATTCTCCACCAATCACCCCACGCATTCGACCATTGGGAAGTTCCAATCGTAAGATTTCACTACCTACATTTACAATTTCACAAATTACATAATCACCTGTTTTCCATTGTTTTTTGGGCAACTTTTTAAGCGTAAATTCTTTTTCTTGTAAATCGGAAATACGGGTAAGAGATGTATAAATATATTTATGGTTCATGATTTTTTATTTAATGGTTCAGTAATTAGTAAAAGTGTTAGCAAGGCTGTTCTTTCAATTAGCTTACTTGATATTATATATTCATGCTCAGCATGTGCTCCATCCCCAGGTGTTCCCAATCCATCTAAAGTTGCCGTAAACAAACTTGTAGTATTACCATCAGAACCACCGCCAGCAGTAGCTTGCTTAAGCTCAATTCCTAATTGTTTACCTTTAAACTTGGCTACTTCCCACAACTTTTGATTGCGCATATTTTTTTCCATGGGCCTTCTTCCAATTCCTCCTTCTACATATAATACTACATTTTTTAGATAGGGCTTTAATCCTTTTATTTTTTTAGTTATGTAATTCCCATCTGCTTCTTTTAGTACCCTAACATCTACTACCGCTTTGCTACTAGGAGCAACAACATTTGGAGAAATTCCACCCTCAATCATTCCTACGTTTACCGTAATACCCTTTTCTAAATCGTTCATGGTATATAATTTTTGTACTTGATGTGATAACTCTACAATTGCATTGATTCCTTTCTTGGGATCTAATCCAGCATGAGCTGCTTTACCTTCTACCGTGATTGTGAATCTTCCTATTCCTTTTCTGGCTGTCTTTAATTTCCCTTCCAACTCAAGTGGCGGTTCTAAAACAAAGGCGCGGTTCGATATTTTAGCCAATTTTACGATACTATTTGTGGATTCCCTACTTCCTATTTCCTCATCCGAATTAATCAAAACAATCGGAGTTACGGATAAGGACAAATTCAATTCTTTTATGGCTTTGAGTGTAAAAATAAGCTGTGTTAATCCTGATTTCATATCATAAATTCCAGGACCTTTTATCTTGTCTTTGATTTGCACAATGGGCATTTGGGACAAGGTGCTTTCTGGCCAAACAGTATCACAATGCCCAACCAATAATTGCAATGGAAGTTTTTTATCTCTATTTATAGGGCGGGCATACAAATAACCTCCTGTTTTATTGCCTGGAACATGTATAGCATAATATCCCAGCGCTTCTAATTCATTCTTTATAAAAGTTAATATTACATGCTGCATTTTAACCTCTAGCGAAGGAGTTTCCATCGCAACGAGTTCTTTTAAAAAGCGAATCATTTCCTCCTCATGAGACTTTAAATATTTTTGTATATCATTTATAACATTCATAGATTCCTTTATGACTTAAAATCCTTTGGAAATGGAAAATTGAATGTTTCCGAAATATTGGCAAATCTCCCGCTGGCAACATAAGCCAATAATGGATGTTCATAAATCTGTTGTTGCTCATCTTTTTCTGAAACCCTTTGGTAATCTTTATGTACGAATGCAGCTTTCACCTTACCCGTTATAAAACTAAATTCATCAAAGCCATCAATGATTTGGAACAGTTCACATTCTAAATACAAGTATGAATTTTTTATAAATAGCGAATCAATAGTAGTGGTCTTAATCGTAGGCAGGGATTGTAAAATACTTTTAACACCTGATTCATCCTCACAACGGGGTGATGCACTTAAAGAAGCCAATACAACTTGATTGGGTAATGGAAAACTGACTGAAAACTCCCTATTTTCATTAACATTATGGTATGTGGAATGATTGGGAGTACATACAAAACCAAAATAGTTTGATGACCCTATAGGAGTAGCCATATGTTTTGGAGCTAAATCATAACCACTACCCTCTTTGGTACCTACTACAATTAAAGGAGCAATTGTAAAAAAACGATTCCAAATGGGCAATGAAGTGTCCAACGCAATAAAATCTTTTTGTTTTTCCATTTTTTAAAAATTCAATAGAACAATTTACAAAGTGTAAGTCTCCCATAAGGTGATTTTTATCAGGAAAAATGGACAAGAAAAAGTAGAACTACTTGCACAGTATATTCTTAATACCAAATACTATTTTGATATTCTTTCTTCCTTGAATTTGCTTCCCGGTTTTTCATTATCATATAGGTATTATCTAACTGCATACTTCTATAGCCTAGTAGATGAAAAATTTTCTTGGCAATAAACTTTGTGATTTTTAAATTAACTATTAATATGTCACGCTTTTTAGATACCCAGGAAACACCAGGCAATAATGGCAATATATAATCCGCATGAATAGTACGCAAAAAGGTAGATAAGTTCAGAAATATGAATGGTATGGGTTTAATTATAAAAAAACCATCATCCCCTTGTTTTTGGTATAAAGGCATAAAAATTTCACCGTATTGAGGCACTAAAACTTTCTTTCCATTACTAATGGCAATTTCTTGATTTTTATGAATAGGTTCAAAATTGATGAATCCCTCTTTCATGGTAAAAACTTCCTTTTCTTTAATTTTATAATGATAAACTATTTCATAAAATTTAGTCAAATCTTTTGTCGCGTTGGTCAATAGTTTATAATGGGCATCAAAATCCACTTGGGATTTATCAATATTTCCAGAAAATACTATGGTAAGATAAATGAAGGCAATATGGTTTTCTATGGAAGATACTGCATCATGCTGACCAGATTCAAAACCAAAGGCTACATACCCCAGCTGGTTAATATAGTTTAATAAGGGACCCTCCAAATATTCTTCTATTCCTAATAGTAATGGCACAGGATATTGTTGGGTAAATTTTCTATTCAACAAATTATCATTGACAGTAGCAAAGGGCTTTGTTTCACTGGAAGTAGTATGTAAGTCCACAAAATAAAATGGCCCACTTTCGGTTTTCAGAATTTCTGATATGGTCTTGTATATATCCAATTGCTGAATAGCTTCCAAACTTTTTAAATGGTCTTCTCCCCTTGTCATTTGATCTATGTTATCATTGGTCCAGAGACGATTTAAATCTTCGTTATGGTAGCGAATCCCTTTTTCCAATGCAGTTAAATTGCCTGCAATAGCATACATATTTCCTTTGAAGGATGCGTGTTTTGAGTTTAAATTTTCCAAAACTTTGTGTAAAGCAAATACGCCAGAAGGTTCATTACCATGAATACCTCCAGTAAAAATTACGGTTGGACCAGATTGCTCTCCCTTAATACTACCTATAATACGATTTACTTGAATAGATTTTTCTAAAGCCTTACTATAAACAATTGCCATATTATATGCCAGTAATATCGTTTTTTGTGATTATTCCAATGAGGTTATAGTTTTGTATAACTGGAAGGCAACCAATCTCATGCTCCTTCATTAATTGAATGATTTTCTTAATTGGCACCTCAGAGGTAGTGGTTATTATATCTGTTATCATGATATCTGCTACTATAACATCACTTTGGTTTGATTGGGCCTTAATGTATTTCATCATGTGAGACCAGGTTAACAATCCACATAATTCACCTTCATCGTTCTCAACAGGAACATGGTGAATGTTTTTCCACTGCATTATACTAGTGGCCATATCTGCCAAATCATTTTCATTTACTGTAAAAAGTTGCTTAGACATTATGTGTTCCGCCAAGTGTGCATGTTCCACATCTTTTGAGATATTTTCTACCATTGGCCATTCATGAATTGGTAATTGCCCCTGTTGGTTTTCATAAATGGATTTGGTCAAAATTACCAAAGCATCATCCTGTTTCATTTCCTTTTTAAGCTGACGATAGTTTTCAATACTCCACTTGGCACCTGTCATACCAATTGTACGTTTTTCTATAATCCTAAGAAACTTTTCTATATCGTCCTTATTAATACATGTTTTTTCTAAACCAGAATATGCAATTGGAAGCAATTCTTTAACAATAAGTTCAGAAGTTGGGATGCTCTTACCCATCCATTGCATAACACTATCTATACCAGTTCTTGCAGATTTTATAAAATTAGACTTTACGCCCTTAAAATCCATTCTATTGGGCATATCATCAAATTCTGACGGTCTACCTATCATTAATCCTACCCAAAAGGCAAAGTTGGCCATTTCATCCAATACAGTTGGTCCAGCGGGAATATATCTATTTTCAATACGTACATGGGCTTTTTTCTCTCCGTGTCCATAACAAGGGCGATTCCAACGATAGATAGTACCATTATTTAATGCCAAAGCTTTAAGTTTGGGTATATTTCCGTTTTCCAGCTCTTCAAGGGAATTTTTTTCTATATGAGTTCCCAACAATACTTCATATCTTGAAATATCATCCTTGAAAATATCAGCAATTGAGCCAGATGCCCAATGGTTTCCAAAACTTACACGTGCCTCTTTGTCTTTTAGAGAATATGAAGAACTTCTTGTATCTATACTTTGTTGAAAAAGTGCAATGCGTGTTTCATTCCAAAGTTCTCTACCTAGAAGCAATGGAGAATTGGCTGAAATACCCATAACTGGACCAGATATAGCCTGTGCCCAATTATAACTTGGCACAAAGTCTTCTGGAGAAATTTGAAGGTGAATCTGAAAACTGGTATTACAAGCTTCAAACAAAATTGAATCGTGAATTATAGAAAGCTCGTCCACTCCCCTAATGTGAAGCTCCAAATCCTTTTTTCGCATCTGTCTTACTGTTTCGTTTAACAACTGGTATCTTTGACTTGGTGTCATATATTCCAACTGAAGCTCGTTTTTACTAATTGTGGGCAATATTCCTGTAAGCAATATCTTAGTTTCCTGCTCTTTTGCCACCAAAGAGGCTTTCTTCAACAAATCCCTCAACTGATTTTCAGCTTTAGAAAAACAATTACCTTTTAATTCCAAAGGATCCAAATTAATTTCAAGGTTATAAAGAGCCATCTCCGTAGTAAAATGTGGGTCATTAATTGCTTTAAGAATAGCCATTGCATTCTTTGTTGGGCGCCAATTTTCATTGACCAAACAAAACTCCTGCTCTGAGCCAATTCGGTTGATACCAGTTTCTATCAACCCTTTTTCCAACATTAGCTCCAAAGCCTTTACATCGTTCAACAGATGTCTCACAAATTCTGCCCTTGTCTCTCTATCAATTTTATTTACTTGATGTGTTCCCATTTTTAAGGTGCTAAATTTTTCGTAGGTTCTTTAGAATTAGAAACAATCCATTCATAGAGTTCATCCACATCTTCCTTTCTACAAAGTTCCGAGCCTGGGGTTATTGTGGCCGCAGTACCGCATGCCACCCCATACTTTATCATTTCACTATATGTTTTTCCTTCTGCCAAAGCAAGTGCCATACCTGCCAACATACTATCACCAGCACCAATTGTACTTATTGGTAATACCGTAGGTGCAGAAATATATTGAGTGTTATCCTTAGTTACCAGTAATGCCCCCTTTGCACCCAAAGAGATAACCATAATTTCACACGGGTATTCTTTTATATATTTCTTAGCCAAGGATTCAAGGTTGTTAGAAGTAATTACATCAATACCGCATAGTGCGCTCAACTCCCCTAAATTGGGTTTCAATAGAAATACACCTTCGCCAACACCATTACTTAAAGCTTGTCCAGATGTATCCAAAATATACCTGACTTTTTTACCTTTAGCTATTGACGCCACATTAGCATAAAAATCTTGTGGCATTCCGGGCGACAGGCTTCCACTAGCAACCAAGTAGTCCCCTTCTCTCAAAACATCTTCTAAATTACCCAACGCCTGTTTCCATTCCTGTTCTTTTATTTCTGGACCAGGCATTCCAAATCTATATTGCAAATTGGTATTTGTATCGGTAACCGCTAGGTTTTCCCTAGTACAATTTTCAATGGGGACTATCTGCTGCAGAATATTGGCTTTAGTTAGTATTTTTTTTAAATGGATTCCCGTAGGTCCTCCAGCTAAATACATACATAGTGAATCTCTACCAAGCTCCTTTATTACTTTTGATATATTTATTCCACCACCCCCTGCTTCATAAACAGGCTCAACACAACGCAATTTTTTATTTGGTTCAATGCCAGCCACAGTAGTACTTTTATCTATAGCTGGGTTTACCGTAAGTGTAATTACTTTTTTCATTTTTTTACTATTACCCAAATATAATTTTCTCTATTATACACACATATGATAAATGTCATTGTTGTAAAATGACATCAGAAATACTTTCGTTTTTTAATTGTATAAATAAGTTGTTTTTAAAACAGAACTAGAACATGCTATACCAAGTATAAAAAAATGTAATTTCAATACAAACACAATAAACTATGACCGTTCATTACTTTGGCCAAGAAAATTCACTATTAAATCAATTTGTAGCTGAAATAAGAGATGTTAAAATACAGAAGGATACCATGCGCTTTCGAAGAAATATAGAACGCATTGGAGAGATTTTAAGCTATGAAATGAGCAAAACCTTGAATTATCAAAACAGAATAATCCAGACCCCGTTTGGTACTAAGGAAATATCACTACCAAAAGATGAACTAGTACTTTGTTCTGTATTACGGGCTGGACTACCTCTTCACCAAGGCCTGTTAAATTATTTTGATAGCGCAGAAAATGCCTTCATTTCTGCTTATAGACATCATCCTTTAGGTGATGATAATTTTGAAGTAATTGTAAAATATTTTGCTGCTCCATCTTTAGGTGGAAAAACCTTGGTGTTAACAGACCCTATGTTGGCTACTGGAAAGACATTGGAAAATGTATTTAGAACGTTACAATCCCATGGCAAACCAAAACAAATACACATAGTATCTGTAATTGGATCCCAAGCTGGGGTGGAGTATATTAAAAAAAATTTCCCTAAGAACACTCATTTATGGATTGCAGCCATTGATGAAGAGTTGACAAGCAAAGGTTATATAATTCCTGGACTTGGGGATGCCGGAGATCTTTCCTTTGGGGTAAAACTATAAGGCTCTTTCTTTATACCATCATATAATTTTGTAATCCTGACCTAGGTCATTTCAAGAATATTGACATGATTCTACCTTAGCATTATTAAATTGTTTAATCTTAAAAATATAAAATTATGTCACTAGTAAAATTTAAAAGAAGGCCATTTGGAAATCTTATTTCACAGGATTTTTTTGATATGGATGATTTTTTTGACAATCGTTCATGGAGTAAGAATTTGTTGTCTGATAATTTTTGGAATGGAAAAACCGCAGAACCTGCATTGAACATTAAAGAAACAAACGACAAGTTTGAAATTGAATTGGCTGCTCCAGGATTTTCCAAAAAAGATTTTAATGTCACCATTGATGATGGATGCCTCAATATTTCTGCAGAAAAATCCAGCTCTGAAGAAGAAAAAGATGAAAACTATACTCGAAGAGAATTTAGTTATAATTCTTTTGAAAGATCGCTTCTATTACCAGATAGTATAAAAGAAGAAGAAATCAAAGCCAAATACAATGATGGAATTCTAAGTTTTAATCTTGTAAAAAAAGAAGAGGCCAAAAAACAACCACCAAAGGTGATTGAAATAGCTTAATTCTATACTGTTCTAAAATGCCCCTTAATGAACCTACTTGTATCCATCTGCAAAGGGTTTATTAAGAGGGCATTTTAAAATATCTCAAAATTACACTTAAATCCATTTTATTTTTGAGTCCATTCTTGATATGATTTCAAATCCATATACATATACTATCAAGAATCTTTTGCAACTACTAAATAGTAATTTGGACTATGGATTAAGCAAGCAAGAGGCATCTATTCGTCTCTCTATTTATCATAAAAACGAAATTCCCAAAAAAGGACCAAAAAAAAGATGGCGAATTCTAGCCAAACAATTTGCAGACCCTATCATATATATTTTAGTTTTTGCAACTTTATTGGCCTTTTTTTTTAGTAATTGGTCAGAAGGTGTAGCCATACTGATAGTAATTATAATTACCATTGGCATTGGTTACTTCATGGAGTTACAGGCAGAACGCTCTTTGGAATCCCTTCGTAAATTAGGGCAAACTATGACCCGTGTTTTACGGTCTGGAAAAATATCAAAAATAAGAGCTTCTCTATTGGTTCCTGGTGATATTATATTATTAAATGTAGGTGACATAGTCCCAGCTGATGCTCGCATAATCAGACATGATACTCTTATAGTTAAAGAGAGTAGTTTAACAGGAGAAAGCGCGTCCATAGAAAAAAACACAGCTGTTTTACCAAGTCGAACACCATTACCTGAGCAATATAATATGGTTTTTAAGGGAACTTTAATAAGTGGTGGAACTGGAAAAGCTATTATAACGGCCACTGGCATCCACACACAATTGGGGAAAATTCAACAAATGGGATTGGAGGTTAATAAAAAAAATACACCTCTAGAAAAAAAATTGAACCAGTTAAGCAAATGGCTTATTAGATTAACCCTTGTTTTTACTGTTCTTATTGTTATTGCAGGATTAATAAGAGGAAGGGACTTATTTTTTATGTTAGAAATTGGAGTAGCTCTAGCCGTTGCAACAATACCCGAAGGATTACCCATTGTTGCTACCATAGCATTGGCCAGAGGTATGCTAAGATTGTCCAAGAAAAACGTAATTGTTAAAAATCTGGAAGCTGTAGAGACATTGGGAGCTACAAATATTATTTGTTCGGATAAAACAGGGACACTTACCGAAGACTCATTAAAAGTGCACACATTACTTTTCGAAACCAAATCCATCTCGGATATTTACCATGAGGATAATACTCTTTTTAAGACACTTAAAAACGAAAAGGCCTTTCATGAGATGTTGATGACAAGTATTCTTTGCAACGATGCCCAGCTACTTGATAAAACTTTATTAGGAGATACCTTAGATATATCCTTAATGGATTTTGCAAAATATGTAGGATATGATTTAATAACTATCCAAAACCAACATCCTGAAATAACCCAAATCCCCTTTGACAATCAACATAAAATGATGGTTACCGTTAACCAAAGTAAAACGGGTTTTCATACATACGCCAAAGGAGCATTTGAAAGTATTGTGACCCAATGTAATACTATTCTTAAAGGTAATAAAGTCATCGCTTTTGATAATAAAAACAAATGGGCGCTCTTAGTAGATGAATTAGCTTCCAAAGGACTCCGCACTCTAGCTTTTGCCTATAAAGAAATAAAAGCTCAACCCAAAAAAGAAATGTTACTGCAACAACTCACTTTTATTGGGGTAATAGGTTTTTTAGATCCAGCGAGAGAAGATATTAAAGCTACAATTAACATATATAAAAATGCAGGTATTAAAGTGGTTATGATGACCGGAGACCATCTGGGTACTGCTAAAAAAATAGCTGAAGAGGTGGGTATATTACCATTGAATGCGCCAATTGAAAAAATAAAACACGGCAGAAATCTAGAAAACCAAAATATAAATGATGAAAATGCAAAACAGATACTAGATGTCTCCGTCTTTGCAAGAGTAGTTCCAGAACAAAAATTAAACTTGGTTACTTTCTACCAGAAACACAAAAATATTGTGGGAATGATAGGTGACGGCATCAATGATGTACCTGCATTAAGGAAAGCAGATATTGGTATAGCCATGGGAATTCGTGGAACGGAAGCAGCTAAGGAAGCTGCGGATATGATTCTAAAAAATGACAAGTTTACAGCAATAGAATTGGCTATTAGACAAGGAAGAGTCATTTATCAAAATATACGCCAATTTGTAGTATATCTCTTGTCTAGTAATTTGGCTGAAATTATTTCTGTTGGCCTTGCGGCCCTTTTTAATTTACCATCCCCTTTGTTGCCATTGCAAATTTTATTTCTAAACTTAATTACGGACATTTTTCCCGCATTAGCCTTAGGTCTAGGGAAAGGTGATAATAATATTATGCAACAACTGCCAAGAAAATTTGATGAACCGATTATGACCCCTAAACTTTGGTATGCCACTTTAATCTATGGATTATCAATTAGCACAGCTATTCTTGGCATTACAATTTACACCCATTTTATTATGAAATTACCTTCCGAAACTATTAATAACATGGCATTTTTTACTTTAATTATAGCCCAATTATTTAACATATTTAATATTCCAAGTGAAAAAGTATCCTTTTTCAAGAATGAGGTAACAACTAATTTGTGGGTGTGGATAGCCATTATTCTATGCGCTATGCTAACCCTAATTTCATTATCAATACCTTCAATTACCAAAGCACTTTCTATAGTCCATCTTTCCTTAAATCAATATGCTCTTGTTTGTTTGTTTGCATTTGGGTCTCTTTTATTGGCGCAATTCATAAAACGTTTTACAAATATTTTATAAAACCAAAAATACTTTTCAACCTATTTAATTTTGAATAGAGCTAATGGAAATTTTTGGAATTAGTAATCTGTTTTTAGCTTGTAAAGCTTCATTTGCTGCTTGGTAACCAAGCTCAAAAATGACATCTATATCTTTTAAAGAGAAAGTACTGAAACCCCCTATGTTCTTTGGGCAAATTAATAAATCACAATCATCAAATTTTAATATTGAATCATTTGCTGTTCTTATTTTATAAGCGCGTTCCAAAACAGAATATGAGTGTTTAAGACTTTCAATTTTTATTTCATCAAAATAATTCACGTATACACCAACAATCTGGTCACAATACATCTGTATTAAATCTACAGGAAAGTTATTCAATGTTCCCCCATCCACATAATACTCATTATTGACTTTTACAGGAGTAAAGACACCAGGAAAAGCAGCAGAAGCTAAAATAGGTCTAATTAGTTCTCCTTTGTTAAACACCTTTAAACTACCATCTAGAATATTAGTTGCAGTGATAAAAAGAGGTTTTTTTAAACTTTCAAAATCATCTATTGGTAAATATGCCGCCAGTAAATTGTAAAATTTTTCAGTATCTACAAATCCTGGTTTTTTTCTGGCAAATTTGTCTATTTTAAAAATTTGAATTGTTTTAAAAAAATCCAATATTTCATCCCATTTACGTCCCCAAGCATATAAAGCCCCTACAATAGCTCCTGAACTTGTGCCAGCTATATGAGTAGGAAAAATATCATGTTCTTCTAATGCCTTTATTGCTCCAATATGGGCAATACCTCTAACTCCTCCACCTGAAAGTACTAATCCCGTATTCATTTTATATAAAGTTTGATTATTACTTCGAAAATATTTTATACAGAACAATAATAAAATGATATGTATCATATTTTCCTTTTTAATACTTAAGTGTTAATGACCAATATCATTTCTCAGAACAGATGGCACTGATACTTTTGATTAACTTTTGTAATCTAAGTATATAGAAGTTATGATTGTCCATAATAGAGGCAATTATGCTAAAGAATATAGTATTATATAAAACATGGAAAATCAAGCAGTTGACATAACCCTTTATCAAAGTATTTTTGAATCTTCTTTGGAGGCAATATTAGTAGTGGATATACAAGGCAATATTCTAATGACAAACCCATCATATGAACATATGCTTGGATACAATTCTGGAGAACTAATTAATGCAAAAAATATTGGTCATAGTATTTATGATATTACAATTCTTTCTCAGAAACAGATTTCAAAAATAAAAGAAGATATTCAAAAAACATTACAAGGAAACAATTTAGTCTTTGAAGTAGAGTATATGAACAAAATATATTCTGCAACCTCTATTCCACTGCACACAAGTCATAACCCAGCTCCAAAAATTTTATTTGTTTATACCAATATTTCAAAACAAAAACGGGCACAACAAGAGTTGACAAATGCCCTTAAACTGGAGCAAGAGGTAAATGAACTTAAGTCTCGTTTTATATCCATGGCCTCGCATGAATTTCGTACACCGTTAAGTGCAATTTTGTCTTCAGCTATTCTAATTGGAAAACAAAATGAACCTGGAATGGAAGAAAGAAGGGAAAAACATGTGGCTAGAATAAGAACAAATGTAAAAAATCTAGTAGTTATCCTAAATGATTTTCTATCCCTTGGAAAGCTTGAAGAAGGGAAAATAAAAGTTAAACCACAATATTTTGAGCTTGTTCAATTCACAAAATTATTGATTGAGGAAATGGAATCTAGCAAAAAAAATGGTCAAATTATAATTTTTGAACATAATAATAAAGTCATAAATACTTACTTAGATCCAAAATTATTAAGCCATATTCTTATAAATATTTTATCAAATTCCATAAAATATTCAGGTGAAAACACAAAAATACTATTCAACCTAAATCAAAAAAAAGAGTATTTATCATTAGAAGTTATAGATGAAGGTATCGGGATTCCAGAAGATGAGCAAAAGAACTTATTTGAACGTTTTTACCGTGCCAATAATGCAACTAATATACAAGGTACCGGATTGGGATTGCATATAGTAAAACAATATATAGAATTAATGGGAGGTACTATAAGCTTTACTAGTAAAGTAAACATAGGAACCTCTTTTATAATACACCTACCCTTAAATCTAAAAGAAAATGAAAAAAATACTACTAATTGAGGACAATAAAGATGTTCGGGAAAATACAGCTGATATTTTAGAATTGGCAAATTATATAACAACTACCGCTGAAAATGGTAAAATTGGAGTGGAAAAAGCAAAAAAAGATGTGCCCGATTTAATTATTTGCGATATCATGATGCCAGAATTGAATGGATATGAAGTAATAAAGGCCTTGAGTAAAAATAGCGCAACCGCAAGTATTCCTTTTATATTTTTGACAGCAAAAACAAGTAAAGCAGACATACGAATGGGCATGAACTTGGGAGCAGATGATTATTTAACCAAACCCTTTGAGGAAAAGGAATTACTAGATGCAATTTTTAGTAGGCTAAAGAAACATGATTTTCTTAAAAAAGAAATTGCTAAAAACATGGAAGGGATTAATGTTTTTTTAAAAGAAGCATCACAATATGTTGATTTGGAAAGTCTATATAAAGACCAGCGTTTAAAAAAAATTAAGAAAAAAGAAATTGTATTTTGGGAAGAAGATGCTGCCCATTCTCTATATTTTATAGAAAGTGGTATTATTAAAACTTATAAGAGTACAGAATCTGGAAAAGAACTTGTTACTGGTATTTATGGTGCTGGTAATTTTATAGGTCAACTATCCTTGGTAAGCGATAGGGGCACCTATTCCGAAACCGCAATCATAATCGAAGATGCAGAAATATTTGAAATACCAAAAAACGATTTTACAAAACTACTTTATGGAAACCATATGGTTTCTCAAAAGTTTATTGAAATGATTTCAAATAATTTAATTAATCTTCAAGAACAACTAATAGATATGGCATTTGTCTCCGTTCGACAACGAGCAGCAAAAGCACTTTTAAAATTATATGAAAACGGTATAATCCATGATAAAGCTCAAAATGGCATTGGTATTCCACGAGAAGATTTTGCGGGGATGATAGGAACGGCAACCGAAACTGCAATTCGAACACTATCAAATTTTAAGGATGAAGGTTTAATAGCTACAGATCAAGGTAGAAGAATTATTCTTATAGACAAAAATAAACTAAATCATATTTCAAATTTCGGTTAAGTTTTTTAATGAAAAAATCAATAAAAAAGTTCATTCATGATATATATCATTTCAACTAACATAGCAAGTTTGCATTTTTATGGTGTTTATAAAAGATAAAATAATTAACCATGGAAAGCACAGTAAATTACAGTGAAAAAGAATTTCGCATATATATATCAAATATATTTCCCAGTCTTATAGAATTCAAAGACAAAGAGGATAAAACCTCATTCAATGCATTACTGATTAAAATTTTACCCAAAGTAAAAAAATATATTTCTAAAAGATTATATACGGCAATATCCAAAGGCAATATTTCAAAAGGCAAGTACAAAATTGATGATTTTGTGGATCAACTTTTTATTGAAGTTTATGACAACCTGGATGAAATTGAAAACAAAAAAGACTTTCATACATGGTTATTTAAAAAGGCTGACCAATTAATGGAAGATGTTATCATTGAAGAAGAATTTGATACACTTTTTTTTGAGAACATTGATGATTATTCTAGGGCTGAATGGGATGATATGGCTGAAAAATTTACCACAGATGGGGATGGCGATTTAGTTATGATGGAAGAAATGGATGATATCTCTTATAGAAAACACGATTATATTTCGAAGAATATTTTTTTAGACGATAGTTATAAAGACTTAATGGTCAAATTAAATAGGGATTTAGGCAAAGAAAATATTATAAAACACACTGAAATGGTAATGCATCATTTACCTCCTTCTATGCAAGCAGTTTTTGACCTATTTACAGAACAACAATTTAATTTGGATGAAATTGCCCAAATACGAAACCATACTATTCAGGAAGTTGAATCTTTATTGGAAGAAGCAAGAAAAATTCTTGAAACAAGTTTTTACAATAGGTATTTTAGAAATAAGTAAGAATTCACAATGCAGATTTAGCAATTCACATTATCAATAGAAAACAATCCAAAAAAGGCTAACTTCTTTGCAAACATTGCTGTATAGATAATATAAGGTCTTCCAAATCAGAAGGTTTTACAATATAGTCATATACTCCAAAATCAAATGCCTTTTTAATTTCAGATTTTTCACTTTTTGCACTAAAAAAAATTACTGGTATTCTCTTATGGTATGGGTTTTTTCCCAATTCTTCTAGTAGTTCAAAACCATCCATTTCAGGCATAAGAATATCGCAAACTATAATGTCTGGAATAGAAAGAGATATTTTATCCAGGCCCTCTTTTCCATTATTAGCAGTAATAGTTCTAAACCCTTCCATTTCTAAAAATTCGGCTGTATTTTCCCTAATGACACGATTATCTTCAATGATTAGAATGGTAGCCACTTTTACAAACAATTTGTGTTTAACAATAATAAAAACTTAGGGGGTATTGTTTAAAAGTAAGTAATTTCTTAATAGGAAACACAAGAAATTTAAGGATTGGTCAAGTGTTGTTCATTATAATCTAAACTCACCCTTTTTAAATACTAAAAAATATGAATCTGAGGTTTTTAAAATTGGTCGTTCTTGAATATAGAAATAACAATATAGAAACCTAGTATAGCAGATAATACAAATCCTATTGCACCCAACAATGGGACTCCATATACCATTGGCGGCATTTTTGTCATAACTAAAATTGAAGACCCTATAGACAAAGCAGCAATTATAACCGCAAATGCCAATCGGTTGGAGGCTTTACTCAATGAGTGTTGAAGTTCTTTTAACCCCTTATGTTCATGGACCACTACTAATTTGCCATCTTTTATCTTCTTTAATATACCATTTAAATCCTCTGGAAGATTACTTACAAAATCGCTCATATTCCATAAACGTGTCAAATTCTTTTTAAAAAGGTGCTTAAAATTAAATCTATTTCGGGCTATCTTAGAAAGATATGGTTGTAAATTATCTGTAATATTAAATTCTGGATCTAATTTAAGTCCAACACCTTCTATAATAATCAAAGAGCGCATAAGCATATACAGATAATGTGGCAATACTATCTTGTTCTCAAAAAGAATATTCTTGAATTGTGTAAGTGTATTCCCCAATTTTATATTTTGAATGGCTGTATTACTAACTCCTTCCACCAATTCATACAAGTCATACTCTAGTTTTTTTCTATTTGTAATTTCAGTTTTTACAGCAATACTTTCCAGTAGTGGAATAATTTTCTTGAAGTCTTTTTGCAAAAAACAAAGAAGAAGGTTACTTAAGGCCTCCCTATCTTTTGGCATTATTGTTCCCATCATACCAAAATCCAAAAAACAAATCTGTCTGGTTTTTGGCAATACAAAAATATTTCCGGGATGTGGATCAGCATGAAAAAAACCATGTTCCAGTACTTGTTCCATATATAGGTCTACACCAACTTTTGCCACTAGGGCAGAATCTATATTCAAAGAATTTAAGGTATCTAATTTTGATACCTTGACTCCCTCAATAAACTCCATACATATTATTCTATTAGTGGATAGTTCTCTATATACAACCGGTACATGAATAGCCTCATTATTCTTAAAATTTTTGGCGAACTGCTCCATGTTATCTATTTCTCTTAAAAACTGAAGCTCTTCCTTGATGCTTCTTTCAAATGAAGCTACAATTTGCATAGGTTGAAAAGCTTGTGCTTGCGCACTGTGTTTTTCAAGGCTTTGGGCAATTTGTTTCATTATCAAGATATCAGCGTCTATAACCCCCTCGATATTGGGTCGTTGAATTTTGAGAATTACATCCTCCCCATTAAGTAGTTGTGCCTTATGCACCTGTGCAAGAGATGCAGAAGCAAGTGGTTCAGGGTCAATGAACTTAAAAAAATCAGTAACTACAATGTTAAGTTCTTCTTCTATAACTTTATCAGCTATAAAATCTTTTAAAGGAAGGGAATGATCTTGTAATTTTTCCAGTTCAACAATTAAATCTTTAGGGAACATATCTTCTCTATTGCTGAAAATCTGACCTAATTTCACATAACTAGGCCCCAATTCTTCCAAAACCATTCTTATACGCTCAAATTTTGAAAAAGAAATATTTTTTTGAGTATCTGGATGTTTTTCTAGATAACTATTTGGTATTAAGTTTTTAAACCTGTTACTGGCTATGACATTTTCAAATCCATACTTGGCAAGTACAGTAAAAAGCCTATTATATCTTTTAAGTTCTTTTGATTTAAGAAATTTTACCCCCATCACACCTTCTTAGTTCCTCTTTTAATTAACAATTTTGTATGTGCTCTTTAAGGTTTCTGGGGTTCTGACTCCCAAAACCTTTTCTAAACCCTCTTCATAAATCACTTCTTTTTTTAATAAAAGTTGTGCTAAATTTTCTAATTCCTCTCTATGAATAATCAATAGTTTCTTGGTTCTTTCATAAGCGTCACTTATAAGGTTTTGAACTTCCTTATCAATCTGCATAGCCATATTCTCACTGTATGGTTTCCATAACAAGCGCTCATTTTCTCCAGTAGAATCATAAAAACTTATATTACCAATCTCTTTGTCCAATCCATAATAGGCTACCATATTATAAGCCTGCTTGGTGACTTTTTCTAAATCATCCAAGGCACTAGAAGAGACTTCATTAAAAATTATTTCTTCTGCTGCCCTACCTCCCAATGAAGCACAAATTTGGTCCATGAATTGACTTTTAGTGATTATCTGGTGTTCTTCTGGCAAATACCATGCAGCCCCCAAGGATTTACCTCTTGGAATAATGGAAACCTTGACCAAAGAAGCTACATTTTTTAAATGCCAACTTGCAACGGCATGGCCCGCTTCATGATAGGCAACAATTTTTTTTTCTTTAGGAGAAATAATTTTACTTTTCCTTTCAAGACCGCCTACAACTCGATCTCTGGCTTGCATAAAATCTTCTTGTTCTACCCTTACCTTTTTTTTCCTTGCAGCTATCAATGCAGCTTCATTGCAAATATTGGCAATATCCGCCCCGGAAAAACCAGGGGTTAACGAAGCCAAAATGTCCACATCAACATTTGGTTCTTTTTTTATGGGTCTTAAATGAACCTGAAATATCTCTTTGCGTTCTTCTTTAGTGGGTAATTCCAAATAAATATGACGATCAAACCTACCTGGGCGCAATAATGCTTTATCAAGAATATCTGCCCTATTTGTAGCGGCGAGAACAATAACACCTGTGTTTGTACCAAACCCATCCAACTCAGTCAACAACTGGTTTAAAGTACTTTCTCTTTCATCATTTGCCTGAAATGAATTGGCCTTGCCACGGGAACGACCAATAGCATCAATTTCATCAATAAAAATAATACTAGGGGCTTTTTCTTTAGCTTGTTTAAATAAATCCCTTACCCTTGAAGCCCCTACTCCAACAAACATTTCTACAAACTCTGAACCAGATAAAGAAAAAAATGGCACTTTAGCCTCTCCTGCCACTGCTCTTGCCATTAAAGTTTTACCAGTTCCTGGAGGGCCTACAAGCATAACACCTTTTGGTATCTTAGCCCCAAGTCTTGTATATTCCTGTGGGTTTTTAAGAAAATCAACTATTTCCTTTACTTCTATTTTGGCTTCTTTTAGACCCGCAACATCATTGAACGTAACTGTACTTTTTGTATCCGTGCCCAAAAGTTTTGCTGTTGACTTTCCAAAAGTAAAAATAGAGTTTCCCATTCCACCCGTTCCCATTCTTCTATAGATTAAGATCCAAAAGAAAACTATAATTACCAATGGAAATAACCAAGTAACAATACTGGTCCAATTGGTGCGATTTATGTATCTAACATCAATTTTACTTTCTACTGGGAAACCCTGTTGTGCTTTCTGTAACTTATTTTCAAAACTTTCAACTGACCCTATATAAAGATTATAATGTGGGCCTATTTTGGTCTTAAACAGATTTTCTGCGATATTCTCGTATTTTGAATCTTTTAGATGTTTTTCCTTAATATATATTTCTGCCACTTCTTTATTGACAACTATAATCTTATCCACTTCATGCTGACTTAACATGTCCTTTTCAAATTCTAACCATCCTATCTCTTTTGTAGCAGCAATAGGATTTGATAAAAAAGAAAATAGAATAATGAAAACAGTCAATACAACATATATCCAATAAACCCCAGAAGTAAATTTTGGTTTATTGCTTTTTGATGGTTCAAGATCTTCATTCATTATTTTTCCAATATTACAAATTGGTCCAGTGCTTCCATGGCCTCACATCCATATACCACAGATGGTCCACCACCCATTAGTATGGCCACTCCAATAGTTTCTAAAATCTCTTCAGAAGTTGCCCCAGATTGTAATGCATCATGAACATGAAAAGCGATACAACCATCACAGCGAACAGTAATTGCAATCCCCAGTGCTATGAGTTCTTTAGTTTTGGAAGTTAATGCTCCTTGGGTTATACCTGCCTCATGCAATGAGGAGAAACTGTTCATTACAGTAGGTATTCTTTCACCTAACTTTTGCATGTTCTTCGATAAGTCATTATAATTTTTTGAATAGTCCTTTGCCATTTTATAAATATTTAGTGAGGTAAATTAATTCTTAACCAATGATTGCCATATCACTGAGAGATTCAAAACTATTTCATATCTATATCTTATAAAATGATTTATATCATTTTCAATTTATTGACTATCAACTTACTTTATAGAATTAAATTAATAAGACATGAAAAGAACAAAGTTTCATATTCTAGTCATTTCCATTTTAGGTCTTTTAGCTTTTGAAAGTTGTGGTTCTATTGTAATTACATCTAGACCAGACCACCCTCCCCCACCATGGTTCTATCCAAATAGGTTGGAAGTAGTACGATATGTCTATTTTCCCGAATACAATTTCTATTTTGATTTAACATTAAGAAATTATATCTATTTGGATAGGGGTACTTGGATACGGGTCAATACATTGCCTCCAAAATATAATGGTATTGATTTAAGAAGGTCCAGATATGAAAGGGTAAGAGAATATAATGGGGACAATATAAAACGCTACCATGATGAAAACAATTTAAATAGAGGTAGAAGCAATAGAAGTACTACAAGAAGAATTAATTAATGAAAAAAAATAATTCAAAAATCTTAATCTTATTAAAATGAAAAAGGCAATAGCGTTCTTGTTACTATTACTCATTGCTGGATGTAATGGACAAGAAAAAAATAAGTCAGAAAAAGAAGAAAAGAAAGAAACTGCTGAAAAACCCGAAGGACAGTGGGATGCAAAAAAAGAATACGATGAGTTTGGAAATCTTATTAAATATGATTCTATCTACTCCTATTCCTATTCCAATATCGAAGGTGACTCACTAAAAGTAAATCTGGATAGTATTATGGATTCCTTTAGGGGGTTTTTTGATGAAAGGGTTCCTTTTTCTTGGAAAAATAGATTCTCTTACTTTCCCGAGACTGATTCCCTTTTTATGAAAGATTTCTTTACTGAGGACTATTTTTTTAAAAATTGGGAAAAACAACATTCAGAATTACAAGAAATGATGAAGAAAATGGATTCTACCAGAAACGCTTTTTTAAAGAAATATCATCCTGGATTATTGGAGTCCAAAGAATACAATTAAGGTAATAAGTGGCATCCGTTTTTAAAATATAGGCAATACTTTGTTTTAAAAACGGATGTTCATTTAACGGACCAATTGAAATGCCTGCTTTGCTATTTCCAATTCTTCATTGGTCGGGATGACCAAAATTTTAACCTTGGAAGAAGAGGTGCTTATATCCCTCAGAGAATTTGATTTCAGTTTGTTTTTTTCCTTATCTAAATTAATTTTTAAATAATCCATATTTGAACAAACAAGTTCCCTGAGCACACTTGAATTTTCTCCTACTCCAGCTGTAAATATGATTGCATCCAAACCGTTCATGATAGCTCCATAAGACCCAATATATTTTTTAATACGATAGGCGTTCATTTCCAAAGCCAAAATACAGTCTGCACTTCCTTTTTCTGCCTCGGCTTGTATATCCCTTAAATCACTATATCCGGTAAGTCCCAACATACCACTTTTTTTAAGTAATATTTCTTCGACCTTGTACAAATCATAACCTAGAATATTTACAAAATGAAAAATAATGGAATGGTCTATATCTCCACTTCTAGAACCCATAATGAGTCCGTTGGAAGGGGTAAATCCCAAACTATGGTCCAAACTTTTTCCATTCTCTATTGCTGTTATACTACAGCCATTCCCTAAATGGATTGAGATTATTTTTGCTTTTGGGTTCTGCAAATAATCAATGGCCTTTTCGGAAACATACTTATGGCTTGTGCCGTGAAAACCATATACCTGAATTCCATACTTTGTGTACAGTTCATTGGGAATGGCATACTTTTTTGCCTTTATGGGTATGGATTGATGAAAAGCGGTATCAAAAACCGCAACCTGTTTGGCAGCGTTAAAAATATGCTCTGCTAGCACAATTCCTTCCAAATTGTGGGGATTGTGTAAAGGAGCTAATACCGAATATTCTTTAATTTTGTCTTTTACCTCCCGGTTTACCAAAGTTGTTTTGGAATAAGTATTCCCTCCATGAACAACCCTATGGCCTACAGCATCAATTTCTTTTACATCAGCAATAACACCTTTTTCTGAATCCAATAAAAACGCTGCTATTTTTTTTAATCCAACTTGGTGGGTCAATATTTCTTCCTCTTCTTCAATTGATATTTTACTCGTTTTATATTTTATAATAGCTTTCTTGGAACTTATTCGTTCTATAATACCTTCACAAATTACTTTTTCTGAAGGCATTTCTATTAACTGATATTTTATGGATGAACTTCCCGAATTAATAACCAATACTTTCATTACAACATCCATTTTTAAATTCCTTGTGCCTGTATTGCCGTAATTATGACCGTATTGAAAATATCTTCCACTGTACAGCCACGACTTAAATCATTCACGGGCTTCTTTAGTCCCTGTAACATTGGCCCTATGGCCAAAGCTCCTGTTTCCCTTTGCACTGCCTTATAAGTATTGTTCCCCGTATTTAAATCGGGGAAAATAAATACACTTGCCCTGCCTGCAACTTTGGAATCTGGCATTTTATTTTTAGCTACCCCTATATCCACAGCGGCATCATATTGTATAGGTCCCTCTACTTTTAAATCAGGTCTCATTTTCTTTACTAATTCCGTTGCCTTACGAACTCTATCCACATCCTCCCCAGTACCAGAACTTCCCGAAGAATAGGATAACATGGCTATACGAGGTTCAATTCCAAATGCCAAACTTGTAGTTGCTGAAGAAATTGCAATTTCAGCCAACTGCTCTGCTGTTGGGTTTGGATTAATGGCGCAATCACCAAAAATGGTCACCCGATTGTCCAAACACATAAAAAATACCGAAGATACCACAGAAACACCTGGGACTGTTTTTACTAACTGAAGAGCTGGGCGTATGGTATGCTGGGTAGTATGTACGGCTCCGGAAACCATACCATCTGCATGACCTTTATAGACCATCATGGTGCCAAAATAGGAGACATCTCCCATAAGATCACGGGCCACTGCAAGGTTTATGTTTTTGTGCTTCCGTAATTCATATAATGTATTGGTGTAATCTTCAAAATTTGAGGATTCAGTCGGGTTTATGATTGCGATTTCATTCAAATCAAGAGAAATATCCAGTTGCAAGATTTTGGCTTCAATTTCCTTAGGGTCTCCCAATAACGTAATTTTCACCGCATTGGAATCTATCAATTGTTTTGTCGCAATAAGAATACGTTCATCTGTTCCTTCTGGCAGCACTATATGTTTCTTTTGTGATTTTGCCCTTTTCAAAAGGTTATACTGAAACATTCTTGGTGTTATCCCTTCAGGTTCAAATGTTATTAGACGCTCTGCCAAATCATCAACAGGCACAAATTTTTCAAAATCCTGAATGGACGTCTTTATTTTCTGTGAATTCTCAGCATATATTTTTGATTTAATGGCACCAATTCTATTGGTAATGGAAAAAGTGCCACCCTTTACGGAAACGATTGGAACAATATCTGTTAAGCCCTCCATTAGTTTAATAATAGAGTCTTCGGGTATCAGCCCCCCCGTAAGGACAATCCCAGAAATAGTAGGATAATTACTGGAAATATTCGCCTGTAGCGCTCCCAAAATTATATCTGCCCTATCTCCAGGGGTAATGACTAAACTTTCCTTTTTTAAATGGGTCAAATAATTACGTAGCTGCATAGCACCTACACTATAAGCTCCTGCTTGGTTATTGATATACGATTCCCCAAATAAAATTTTACCCTTAAGGTTTTCCACAATTTCCTTTACCGTGGGTTTAGCCAAAACAGGATTTAATGGTATAACTCCCGCAAGCACATTTTTGGGAAGTTTCATTTTCAATTCACTTATTACCAAAGGCACATTCTCAGCTTGTATTTTATTGGCCACTGCCATTAAAACCTCAACACCTTTTTCTTTAAAAGAGTCACAGGCCATATATAAATTACCAACCAGTTCTTCTAAGGTCTTGCCAATACCACTGGCTAGAATAATTGTTGGAATACCTAAATTCTTAGCTATCAACACATTAACATCCCATTCTATTATGGCTCCTTCACCAGAAAAATCAGTGCCTTCCACCAATATAAAATCAAAGCGATCTTCAATAGCTTTGTATTTCCTTATAATGGTACTTATAATTTCATCATCTTTATCCTGATTCTTTTTTTGGATTATCTCACCACGTGTGTAGGCATAGGTATCCTCATATTTTTGGTTTAAATCAAAATACGAAATCATGGTATTGATATGATTATCCATACCATTGGCATTGTCATCAATAATAGGTCTAAAATATCCAACTTGGGCTGTCTTGCCCAATAGTATTTGCATAAGCCCCAAAGAAATAATGGACTTTCCACTATTGGATTCTGTTGTGGCAATATATATGGCTTTACTCATTATTACGCTACTTCTTTAATATCAAATTTAATAGATTCTTGTTGGTCTTATTCTTAATAATCTAAATAAGTTATTGCAAAATTATGTTTAACAAGAAGCCTTAAGCATGACTTTGGTCATATACATCACGGTTATAGATTAATAAATTTGACTCTAATAGATAACTATATTAAAGTGAAAACAATACTATACGCTACAGATTACTCAGAGAATTCAGCAGCCGCTTTAAAATATGCCTGTGAAATGAGTACACAATTAGGAACTCGGTTGGTCATCACCCATGTTTTTGAATATCCTACCATCATTAGTACGGAGGGACTTAACGAACCTTTTCCCCATTTGGAAAGAAATGCCCGTAAAATGCACCGTTCCAAATTGGAAGAATTCTGTACTCAACATTTGGGCAACAAATGGGAGAACCCAAATATCCAATTAGAGGCGGTAGAAAACAATTCTGTTGTACAAGGTATAATCTCAAAAGCCGTTGACTGGCATGCCTATTTAATTGTTACCGGAATAAAAGGTGGAAGTGCTCTAAGAGAAATTATTATGGGAAGTACTACCAAACGTCTTATTGACCAAGCTCCCTGCCCCATTATGGCCATTCCGGCCGATGCCAGCTATATGCCTCTCAAAACCATTGTTTACGCCACGGACTTTGAGGAAGAAGATGTTTACGCTATTAGAAAGCTTTCTGAAATGGCAGAACAATACAGCGCCAAAATAAACATCGTACATATTTCAACACAAAAAGAATATAAAGGAGATATGCTTTTGGAGTGGTTCAAAGAAATGCTGCAAAAAAAGGTTACATACAAGAATATAGATTTTAAAATATTATTTACGGATAATGTTTTTGATTCCCTTATAAAATACCTCAATGATGCCGATGCAGATTTAATGGTGATGCTAGAAAGAGAAAATGAAGGCTTCCTAAAAAAATGGTTCCATAGGGATCTGGTAAAGAAAATGGAGTCTTATGGTAAAGTACCTCTGTTAAGTTTTAGGGGTGCCAATCACCAACTGTTTTATTTTAAAAAAGCTCTATAAATTCATTAAAATGGCGAGAAGATTATACATCATATTGATTATTATATCCTTGGGATTGGGATTTTATCTATACTCTATAATAGAAACACATTCTAAAATATTCCTCATAATAATTGCAGGAATCATTTTTTCATTTTTTAGCATGGGTATCCACGGATTAATAGCGCATTCCACAAATCCAAAGACAAAAGAAGGTGGTGTTTTACTATACCCTCTTCTTATGGGCGCTCTTTGGGCATTTCTTTTCTTTTTGTTTGTATTCTTTATCCTACCGGTTTTTTGCCCAGATTTTTTAATTCAAATGTAGATGGTTTTTCAAACCATATAGTATAAAAAATATAGTAAAATGGGGTTTTTATAAAACAAAAACGGGAGACTAAAGTCTCCCGTTTTCTATGAAAAGATAAAATTTGTCAATACTTCCAATTTAGCCTTTAAATCTCTTTATTTCTAAAGCAACATAAAGATTAATTTTTCAATAAAAACTCCATTCACCTCTTCATTAAGACTCCCAATCCCCTAAAGGAACAGGAACATATCTTGATATTTTAAAGAAACCAGGGTACGCAGGCACCCTGGTTTCAATGAAAGTATGAGCTCTACTAAATAATCACTAACATGATTGGCACACAAACTTATCTCTAAATTCATATGAAATCAAAAGTTTTAAGAAGTATCTCTGATACCTTCATAAGGGGTGGATTATATTGCTACTCTCCAACACCTATACTTTATTATTTTCAAAGAACTGTTTTTCATTTAATTATACAGCTAATATACAAGGTCTTTATTACTGGGAAAATGACCTAGGTCAGTTTATTGTTTTTTTTTCATATTTAATTTAATTCCTTCATATAATGCATCCACGTCATCCTTTTGACAAAGTTGAGTTCCATGGTGCATTGTGGCCGCTGTTCCACAAGCTACTCCATATTGTACCATTTCCCTATAAGACTTGCCTTCCAATAAACTAAGAACCATGCCAGCGACCATGCTGTCCCCCGCTCCTATCATACTTTTTTGTTGAACTATGGGTGCCGGTACATACTCCAACAGGTTTTTGGTAACCAACAAAGCACCCTTTCCTCCAAGTGAGACCACCATGACCATACAGGAATGCTCCTCTACAAATTTTTTGGCCAATGTTTCCAATTCCGAAAAAGAAATAGAACTAACACCAAATAAATCACTGATTTCCAACAAATTGGGTTTAAAAAGAAAAATATCTCCAGAAACAGCTTGCTTTAAAGCATTACCCTTTGTATCAAGAATTAATTTTGCTTTTTTTTGTTTTACAATTGAAGCCACTTTGACAAAAAAATCATCGGGAATACCAGGAGGAAGTTTTCCACTGGCCACAAAATAATCTCCTTCATTTAAAAATTTTTCAATACATTCTAAACTTTCTCTCCATTCTTTTTCCAATACGAAAGGTCCTGGCACACAAAAGCGATACTCCAAATCCGTGGAAATATCCCTGACCGATAAATTTTCCCGTGTACTACCATTGATGTCTATGACTTCTTGAAGTAATCGTTCATGTTCCATTAAATTATACAAATGCTTACCTGTAGGTCCGCCTGCCAAATAAATGGCTCTGGAAGACCCCTCGAGATTTCCAATAGCCCTGGACACATTAACACCACCTCCACCAGCATAATAAATTGGAGTGGTACATTGGGATTCAATATTTGGTTTAAGTCCCCTTATCGTAGTATTCTTGTCAACGACTGGATTTACGGTAAGAGTAATTACATTGCTCATTAATTCAATTGCTGCTCAATGCTGTACCAAAAGTGACAAAACTTTCTTCAGCCTTATTAATATTTTCTATTCCTTTTAGCAATGCATCCGGATTAAAGGAAATACTGTCTATTCCTTCTTTTACCAAGAACTTTGCAAACTCGGGAAAATCACTGGGTGCTTGTCCACACAGACCTATTTTTGTACCAGTCTCCCTTGCCGACTTTATAGCCATTGTAATCATGCGTTTTGCAGCCATATTGTTTTCATCAAACAACTGACCCATTATTTCAGAATCTCTATCAATTCCCAAAGTAAGTTGGGTTAAATCATTGGAACCAATTGAAAAGCCGTCAAAAATCTCCGCAAATTCCTTGGCTAAAATCACATTGCTTGGAATCTCCACCATGGTATACACTTTAAGCCCATTCTCCCCTCGTTTTAATCCATTGCTTTCCATAATATTGATGACCCTTTTTCCTTCTTGAAGAGTTCTACAAAAAGGAACCATTACCTTGAGGTTTGTAAGTCCAATGGTATCCCTCACCTTTTTTATTGCTGCACATTCCAATGCAAATCCTTCTTTGTACAAATCACTATAATATCTTGAGGCTCCCCTAAATCCCAACATCGGATTTTCTTCTTCTGGTTCAAAATCTTTTCCCCCAACTAAATTGGCATATTCATTGGTTTTAAAGTCACTTAACCTAACTATCACTTCCTTTGGGTAGAATGCAGAAGCAATCACAGAAATGCCTTCCGCCAATTTGTCAATAAAATAATCTGTCTTGTTCCTATAGTTTTTTGTAAGTAGTTCTATTTCCTTCTTAACGGATACATCCTTGATTCTATCATAATCCACAAGTGCCATAGGATGTATTTTTACCATATGCGTAATTATGAACTCCATTCTCAAAAGGCCTACACCATCGTTTGGGTAAAATGAAAGTTGAAATGCATTTTCTGGGTCTGCCAAAATCATTTTGGCTTCCACTTTTGGCATTTCTATATTGGAAAAATCTATTTCCCGCTCCTCGTAATTTAAATTACCCTCATATACATAACCCGTTTTTCCTTCGGCGCAAGAAATTGTAATGGTAGCTCCATTGGCAATTTTTGAAGTTGCATTGCCACAACCCACTATAGCTGGAACACCCAATTCTCTAGCAACTATTGCCGCATGACTTGTTCTTCCACCTTTATTTGTGATAATGCCCCCAACGCGCTTTAATAGGGGGTCCCAATCCGGGGTTATGGTATCAGTTACAATTATGGTTTTTGAAGATAGTTCATCAGCATCCCTAGGGGATTTTAGAAAAACAGCATTGCCCACTTTTATTTTGGACCCTACTGCATTGCCATCCACTAGTACCTTGCTTTTTTCCAATAACTTATATTCTATATGAATACTTTTATTTCTAGTTTGGTGCACTGTTTCTGGTCTAGCTTGAATTATGAACAATTCATTCGTAATTCCATCTTTTGCCCATTCTATATCCATGGGTTGATTATAATGTTCTTCAATGAGCATGGCCCATTGTGCCAGTTTAATTATTTCATCATCAGTAAGTACATACTGCTCTTGTTTATGGGATGGGGTGTTTACATTTAGAATAGGTTTGTTTTCGGTATCTATACCATAGACCATAGTGAGTTTTTTATCTCCAAGTTTTTTTTGCAGAATGGGGTACTTGCCCAGCTTTAAGCTTGGCTTAAAAACATAAAACTCATCGGGGTTAACAGTTCCTTGCACAATGTTCTCTCCTAGCCCCCAAACCCCAGATAGTAATATTGCATTTTCAAAACCAGATTCTGGTTCAATGGTAAAACCTACCCCTGAGCAGCCTTTATCGGCTCGCACCATTTTTTGCACCCCAACAGACAGAGCCACATCTCCATGTTTAAAACCCTTATCATCCCTATATTTAATAGCTCTATTTGTATATAATGAGGCAAAACATTTTTTAACGGCTATTAAGATTTCATCTTTACCCTTTACATTTAAAAAAGTATCATGTTGCCCAGCAAAACTTGCATCTGGAAGGTCTTCCGCTGTAGCACTACTTCTTACGGCAACTGCACAACTTTCATGATTGCCGCACAAACTTATATAAGCGTCCGTTATTTCTTTTGAGATGGAAATTGATAATTCCGCATCCATAATGAGTCCTCTTGCCCTTTCCCCAATCTCATTTAAATTGGAATAATTTTCTGTATCCAATTCTTTTAAAACACTTTCCAAAGGCTTCCTAATTAAATTTTCTTCCAAAAAATCCCAAAAAGCATTGGAAGTAGTCGCAAAACCATCGGGAATTTTAATTCCCTCTGATGTTAATTGATTGTACATTTCCCCCAAAGAAGCATTTTTGCCCCCTACATGGGCAATATCCTTAATACCTATCTCACTGAATTTAATTATTCTGGATTCCATTTTCTTTTATAGTTTTTTATTTATAGGGTAAAATTCCGTATCCCATGTTCAAAAGAAATATTCCAACAAAAAATAATATTACATAAAGAACCTGCATTAGCTTAACATTAATAAGTTGTAAAGCTGCGGAAGATCGAATAGGAAACGTGAAAAGTGCGATTCCTATAGATATAGAAATCCATCCTAGAAAAGTAATTATTATGGGCCATTCACTTGTCCATACATTATGAAATAGAATATTTAGCAATCCAACAATGATTGCAATGAACGCAGTTATAAGCAAAAACTTGGGGTCTTTCAAATATTCAAAAATATCGCGAATACGTTGTGGGTTAAAACTCAGTACCAAGAAGAAAATTATTAGGTAGAAGCCCCAAAATTTTGCCAAAAACAAAGAAACGACCATAATAGTAATTTATTGATTATCTGAGGTTAAATGTAAGCTGAAGATATCATCACAAAAATGATTTAGGTCATTGTCCAACACTGGAAAGAAAGATAATTTTGAAGCAATGACCCTAAAGAACAAAGGTCATTTGTACACTCGAATATTAATTAAAAAATAAAATCATGAAAAAAATTCTATTTAGTTTATTGGTTCTTGGAACAACAGCCCAGGCTTTTGCACAAATTATTAAGCCTGAAGAACTTTCAGAGGTTATAGTTATGGCCACAAACTATAAATACCTTAATGATGTGGATTCTAAAGAAGCACCTGTTAATGCAAAAATGTTAGAGCGTATGGTGGCTTCATATGATGTTAAAGATTCTGAATTTTACCAAGATGAATACGATCTCTACAATATTACATTCTTTATTCCCGATGGAAAAATCCTTGCTGCATACGATAAAGATGGTAAAGTCTTACGAACAGTTGAAAAGTTTAAGGACATTAATGTTCCAGAGGTTGTAAGAAATTCAGTTTATAAAAGATTTCCCGGATGGATAATTTCTAAAGATGTATACTTAGTGAACTTTCATCAAGAAAAAGGGGCAAAAAGACGGTATAAATTAAAATTAAAAAATGGCGAAAAGACAATTAGAGTTAAGACTGATGAAGATGGAAATTTTCTTTAGCAATCTAAAAAAGTATTGAAATATGAAACCCAATACTAAATAATCATTTAAAATAAAACATTATGTCAGTACTAAAAGTAATAGAAATCCTTGGGAATTCATCTGAGAGTTTTGAAGATGCTGTTCAGAATATAATAGATGAAGCATCCAAAACAGTAAAGAATATGAAATCGGTTTACATCAATGATATGCAAGTAACCGTGGACAACAATAACCAAATTGAGGAATATCGTGTAAATGCCAAAGTGAGTTTTGGTATAATGTGACAATAAAATAGCATTTATTTATTGGTCTATATATATTAAAAGGACTGCTCAAACATTCATTGGGTAGTTCTTTTAGTATAGTTGAGAAGTTATTATCAAGGTTTAAAAAACACCATTAAAATTTTACAATTTACGTTGTATTACTTTCCTCTAGTATTTTTATTGCTTCATCGTCTGTAACTTGATTAAATTCTTCATAAAACTGCCCGACAGCACGGAAGTTAGCAGGTGTTATCAAACAGATGACATCATCTATATAAAGTGATTTTTTTAATTTTTTGATTGTTGATTTTGGAGCCACAGGTATAGCAACCACAACTTCTTTGGGGCTTTGTTCTTTTATTAACTGTGTCGTTGTTAAAATAGTATTTCCAGTGGCTATTCCGTCATCTACAACGATTACTATTTTCCCGTTTAAATTTTCGGGAAATTTGGTCTTGTAATATTCATTTTGACGTTTTCTTAATTTCTCCCTTATTCTAACCGTTTCTTCTTCTATATACTTTTCAGAAACACCCATGAAATCATTTAACAAAATATTCTCCAAACTAACAGCCCCAATTGCATATTCTTTGTTGAATGGATGACCTATTTTTTTAGAAAGTACAACATCCAAAGGTGCATTTAATTTCTTAGCTACAACGGCTCCCAATGGCAAACCTCCTCTTGGAATGGCCAAAACAACTACATTTTTATTTCTATAATGAAGTAATCTATTGGCAAGTTGAATAGCGGCATCCATTCTATTTACGAACATACTCTTTTTCTTAATATAACCATTTTCTAAACCAGTTGGCAGAAATGTTAGCAACAATCTCTAGTTTTCCTTCTTCCTTAAATAAATGTGTTGCCCCTGGAACAATTTCCAATTTCTTTATACATTTTAAATTCTGGAAGACCTTTTCATTTAATTGTATTACCATATCATCCCAGCCTCCTACAATTAAAAGTGTTGGAGATTCAACTTCTTTTAAATGTCCAAATGCAAGGTCTGGTCTACCTCCTCTTGAAACTACAGCGCCAATGTCTTTACCAAAAAAAGCTGCAGCCCTTAAAGCAGAAGCTGCACCTGTACTGGCCCCAAAATATCCTACTTTAAATCCTTTTGTTTTTTGGTTATCATTAATCCATTGAGTTACGTCTATTAATCTTATGGTCAATAAATCTATATTAAACCTATTGTTGTAGATTCTATCTTCCCCTTCGGTTAACAAATCAAATAATAAAGTGGCCAATCCATTTTTTTGCAATATTTCAGCAACAAATCTATTTCTGGGGCTTAATCTATTACTACCACTTCCATGAGAAAAAATCACAATACTATTTGCATTTTCTGGCACAGACAAATTTCCTTTTAAAATAATCCCGTCCAACCTAATTTCAACTACACTACTATATGTTTTTTTTAAAACCATTACCACTTACCAATTTTAGAACTTTTCTTTTCTTAATTAAGAAAAATATGAGTAAGCCATAACCTATGCTTATAGTTAGTGCCGAAATAAGGACTCCAATAAAAGGAATAAAGGTCAACAATCTTATTACAGCTGCTATTCCAGTTGCCATCAATATCATAATCCAAAAACCCCAAGGTTCTTTACTTTTATTGTTGAAATAATGACTTATTAGTAACGATGTAACTAGATGTCCAAATATTAGACTGAAAATATAAAAGGACAATAAAAATACTCCCAATGGGATACCTATGATTATTACAAAACATAAAACAATAATAATAGGTAATCCAAAAACATATATCAACCCATATCCTAAACTAGGTAGTATTTTACTATTATAATCTTTTACTGCTTGAAGGAATAAATTATTAAAAGCATAATTTAGTATTAGTATAATTAGAAAGGCAGAGAATAAATAGAAAATCCAAAAACCCATAGCTGCAATTCCAAAACCTTTCCATGTAAAAGTTTCAATTTCATTTTGTAGATTCTCATTAAAAAAAGCTCTTGAGGTTATTAATGAGTTCTTAAAATCTACTTCCCCATCACCTGACCAATACTCAACATTGTCATGGAATTTAGCATTATCACCAATTTCAATGAACTCTGCAACTATTTTGGTTTTACCATCTATCTCTCCATTAATCATGATATTTCCTCCATTAAGGTAAACGTCTTTACCTACTTTTCCATTACTATGAAAATCACCAGCATAAGATTTAATGGTACCCTTTATTTCTCCTTCTATATTTATGTCCCCAGAAAAATTAATTAAATTGCCGTAAATAACCGCGTTTTTACCGATAAGTACCTCTCCTCCTGCTACAATAACATCATCCCCAATTTCAGAATCTATTATAAGTTTTCCACCAGCTGCTCTAATATCGTCAGCTACATATCCATTTACTATGACATCACCACCCGCTACAACTAAATCTTGACTTATAGAATCATTAACTGTAATTGTTCCCCCTGCTATAACCGCATCACCATCAATAAATGAGTTAATATTTATGGTTTCAGCAGCAAGGTATATATCATCTTTTTGCTCCTGTGAAATAGTTATTTTTTCATTTGCTTCAAATTGTGACATTATCAGCATTGGAAACAACAGAATAAAAAAAATAATTGTTTTTTTCATGACTATATATGTATTGGTTTAAGCATCAAATTAACAGATATATCATTGGCTAGACAATGATTAAGGTCATTCTAGATATTATTTCAAAGCTGATTTAAATCATTTTATTTCATGCCGTTATAAAGTAGATTTGTTATGCAAATACAGAAAATATCATTCAATGATAAGAGATAATAACAAGTAAAGATGAATGATTTACAATCCATATTAAGTGAAATATTATTACTTACAAATACTATTGAAACAGATTATCCAGAGCTCTATAAATTTTTGGATGAAAACCCTATGACTATTTCTTCAGATCAGCATCCAGATATAAATAAGCAAATTATGCAGGAATATTCGGATAGTTTAAAACAATTATTGGAGCATCATTTGGAAACACATAAAATAGGTTATGGATTATTAAGAAGAAACAACCATGCCGTTGCAGGTGATAATCCTAAAAAAGAGCACTAAGATTTTTGTAAATGCTTAGGTATATTATTACTCTAAATTTTCCTTTTCTTTTTTCTGTTGCCTTTCTATTTTCCTGAAATACCCTCTAGTAAGAAAGTTATGTTTTAAAGCTTCCATGTTTTCATTAAAACGCTCAGTCCCTTGTTCAATATTTTTTAATGTGGCATCAAGGCTATTGACCAAAATGGTATCTGTTGTTAAATAATTAACAGCTCCTTTCCCATCTTTTATTTTACCTATAATTAAATTTATATTTTCTGTCATCTTCTTAATTTCTTTACTTGAAACTTCAAAATTAGTGATGATGTGCTGCATTTTTTTACCAGAAATTGTATCATTTAAGAGAGCTCCAACTGCACTTTCTTCAAGGTTTATTTTTCCTATAGCTTGATTGAGCTCATAAATTGTGGAATTTGCTTCATTACTGGCATATTTAAGGTTGGTAATGGTTTGCTGTAAATTTGTTGCCATAATGGTATCGTTAAGGAGTTTTCCTAAAGTTCCATTACCTTGGGTCAATGAATGGGTAACTTTTAGTAAATCTGAAGTTAATAAAGCCGCATTTTCATTTGTTATGTTAAGAGTGCTCAACATATCCTGTGTTACCAATCTACTTTGTGTATGAAGCTCATCTCCTGAAACAATCAATGGAGCTGTGCCCTCTCCAGGAACAATACTTATTAGCATACTGCCAACAAGGCCATCTGAACCTATAGTTGCAATAGCATTCTTTTTAATGTGTTTCAACATTTTTTCTTCAATAACCATGTCTACTCTAATAGTACTATCATTTATCATTTCTATATCATCAACAGTACCTATATTAATTCCTGAAAAACGGACATTATTTCCATTCTGAAGTCCATTTACATTTTTAAAAACAGCACTGATTGAAAAAGTATTGCCAAACATATTTTGTCTATTTCCAATAAGATAAGCAGCAAATACTATTAGTATAGTTCCCAGAATCACAAAGATTCCCAATTTTAAATTTTCTAAATTCGTTTTTGCCATGCCTTTATTTTTTAAAAAATGCCTCTACCTTTGGGTCTTTTGATTTTGATAATTCTTCATAAGTACCTTCTGCATAATTTATTCCATCTACCAATAAAATCATACGTTCTGAAATTACACGTGCACAATCTACATCATGAGTAATAATTAAAGAAGATGTATTATATTTTGCTTGTATACTACGCATTAGTTCAATAATTTCTTTAGCAGTAATGGGGTCTAGTCCACTGGTTGGTTCATCATATAAAATCACTTTAGGTCTTAATATTAGAGTTCTTGCTAAAGCCACCCTTCTCTTCATTCCACCAGATAATTCAGAGGGCATTAAATCAATTGCATCTGCAAGTCCAACATTTTCTAAAGCCTCTAAAACTCGAGACTCAGTATCTGCATTATTATTCTGTTTACTTTTATGTCTTCTCAAAGGAAATTCTAAGTTCTGGCGAACAGTCATAGAATCATATAAAGCACTACCCTGAAAAAGAAATCCTATATCTGACCGAAGTTCATCTAAAGTTTTCCTATCCAAAGTAGAAACCTCTTTTTCCATAACTTCTATAAATCCACTATCTGGCTCCATAAGACCCACCAGACATTTAATCATTACTGACTTACCAGAGCCAGATTTTCCCATAACCACCAAATTTTCCCCTTTGACTAGCTTAAGATTAAAACCATTTAATACATGGTTATTTCCAAAACTTTTGAATAAATCCTTAATATGTATGACCACATTTTCATCCTGTTCTGATATATCTTGGAGATTGAAACTTTTTTTCATCTGTAATATTTGGTTGCTTTCAATCATATTACAATTCATAAAAGATATCTGAAATAAAAACAGCAATAAAATCCACAAAGAATAAAAGCATGGATGCGAAAACAACTGCAGTATTAGCGGCCACCCCCACTCCTGCTGTACCCTTTTTACAGTAATATCCTTTATAACAGCCAACAAGACCAATAGCAAATCCAAAAAAGAAAGACTTTAAGGTAGCTGGTACTAAATCTCCATATTCCAAAGCATTAAAAACCTTGTTAAAATAGAGTTGAAAAGAAACATCTCCTTTAAGGTTTTCAACTAGGGCAGAACCATATAAAGCGATTGCATCACCTATAATAACTAATAATGGCAACATTAAGGTAGTAGCAAGAATACGAGTGACAATTAAATATTTAAATGGATTTGTCCCAGATACTTCCATTGCATCTATTTGCTCTGTTACACGCATAGAACCCAGCTCAGCTCCAATTCCAGAAGCTATTCGGCCCGCACAAATTAAAGCAGTGATGACTGGTCCAAGCTCCCTAACAATAGAAATACCCACCATATTGGGCATCCATGAAACTGCTCCAAATTGAATAAGTGTTGGTCTGGATTGCAAAGTTAGTACTAAACCAATAATAAAACCTGTTACACTTACCAATACAAGGGAACGATTTCCCATATGGTAACACTGTCTAAGTAATTCTTTAAACTCAAATGGTGGTTTAAACGCTTCTTTAAAAAATCGAGATGCAAAATGAGAAAGGTCTCCTATTTCAATAAAAAAGTTTTTGGTCCTATCTATTATTTGTAATGCCATTTTATTGGGTGTAATAAGAACTGTATGTAAAGGTAGAGTACCCTAAATCCTTAAATAATGACAAAAATCATGTGTTGAATAGTGATCTTGGTCATTTTATATGGTAAAATCACTTCTTAATTTCACCAATAAATAAATACTGTACTTTAAGAAAAATCTCTATTTAACATGAAGTATTTAAAATTTTCCCACTTATACATTACGCTTATTCTCATTGTTATATTTTCTTTTACACTAAAGTTTTCCATAGCGAATAGAGGAACTTCCCCATCGTTACAATTTGCAAAAGAACCCATTACAACCAAATGGATATTCATACAACGTAATGTAACTATTAAAGACTATTTTAATTACATGGATTCCTTGGTGGTCAAATATGACTCTCTATTACCTTACCACTTATCCGAACATATTTTGGTCAGAGCAAATCCTTGGATTATTGATACTTTGGCAAACACAGATTATTATAAAATGATTGAACAAGATTCTTTTGTATATGATCAAAGAGAAATGATAGTGTTACGAAATACGGATTCACTTATTGTTCCCAGCTCTATTATTGCTTCTTCAATTAATAAATCAATACAAAACACCCTAATCGATGTTAATATTCCAGAATTTAAGCTTCGTATTTATCAAGATAGTTCACTACAACATACATTTCCTATACGAGTTGGAAGAAATACAAAGAAGTATTTAGAAATGGCCAATGGAATAACAGATTTACGAACTATTACTGGTAATGGTCAAATTGTAGCGCACCATAAAAATCCTGATTTCTATAACCCAGTTGATGGTAAACAGTTTTATTTAACGAAAAGGGATGATGAAAAGACAACCATAATGCCACAGATACCATGGATTGAAACAGAAATAAATGGTATAAGAAATGGCCAAATGATACATCCTACCACCAATCCAAAGACACTAGGAAAAGCATATTCAAATGGATGCATTGGAACAAAAGAATCTGATGCATGGACTATTTATTATTATGCCTCCATTGGTACTCCCCTACATATACGCTATGATTTAAAAGTTAAAGATATAAATGGAAAAGAATTATTATTGAATGATATATATAATTAAAAATTAACACTAAACTGATGAATATCATATAATTACATTTTTATTTTCTATATTTTTTAAATACAATTCAAAGGATATTACAAATGGATTCAAATGTATATAATATAAAAAATGGTCCTACGGACGGAAAAAAAGTATTTAAGAAATTAGGAACGTGTTCACGAACTTTCTTCCATATTTTAAATAGAGAATTTGGACATCCAAAAGAATTAGAAGAACGTGCAGCCGATTCATTAGCTGGTGGAATAATGCAGAAAGGTCATCAATGCGGAATGCTTTGGGGAGCTTCCTTAGCTACAGGTGCAGAGGCGTATCGGAGATGTGACAATAAAAACCAAGCAATAAATGTTGCCGTTAGGGCCACACAAAGTATCATGGAATCTTTTTCGAAAAGAGAACACACTATAAATTGCAAGGATATTACAAAATGTGACTTTTCTAGCAAATTAAGTCTTGCTAAATATTTTTTCTCTGGAAAATTCAAACACTGCTTTAACCTTGCTGAACAGTGGGCTCCTGAAGCTGTACAATCTGCTTACAATAGCTTAACCAGCAAAGAAACTGTATTACAAAAAAATTATATGAGCTGTGCTACAGAAGTTGCGATAAAAATGGGTGCAAGTGATGAAGAAATGATTATGGTTGCGGGTTTCGCAGGTGGACTTGGTTTAAGTGGTGCTGCTTGTGGTGCATTGAGTGCTACCATTTGGATGAAATCTCTTAAATGGTGTCGAGAAGAAGTGAAAAAATCGCCGTTAAAAAACCCAGATTCAAAAAAAATATTAGACACATTCTATCATGCAACAAATTCAAAAATATTATGCTCAGATATTACAGGTAAGCAGTTTAAGAATATTGACAACCATACAAAATTTATTAAGAATGGTGGTTGCAATATATTAATCAATGTTCTTGCTCAATCGTAATTAATTATAAAACGAATAAAGACATGGAACTTTTAAAAGAATATTCTACCCCTTGGATTATATCAAATATTAGTGCTTTAATATTCTTGCTTACAGCCATTCTAAAACCAAAATTAACACGTTTACTTTTTGCTTTATTATTCTTTTGGGCCAGTTGGATTAATTATACAACGGTCCACAATAGTCCAAATGAATATTTATTTTATGCAGAACTTACCCCAGTTAGTTTATACACTAACTTCATCAATGGTTGGTTTAAATTAAACATCATTTATATGGTTACTATCATTTCATTTGGTCAAGGATTAATAGCAATAGGTATTTTACTTAAAGGTTGGATAGTACGTCTATCATGTTTTGGAGCCATTGTTTTTTTCATTGCGATAACACCTCTTGGTATTGGCTCAGGGTTTCCTGCTACTATAGTAGGATGTATCTCAATTTATTACATTTTGAAGAAAGATGATTTAAATTACATATGGCGTTTAAGAACTAAAAAACAACTACAATGATGACTAAATTAACTTGCAGTTTTTTATTAATACTAACATTCTTCCAAAGTTGTAAGAATCATAATGTTATACTGGAAATACCCGATTCTCCTTTCCCTATAAGTGAAACTCCAATAAAAATAGAAACTATTGTTGAAGGGTTTGTTATACCCTATGGGATTGAGGTTTTGAAAGAAAATGAATACTTCATCACGGACAGAAAAGGTGCGTTTTTTCATTTTAAGGACAATAAACTTGTTGAGGTAACTGGAATGCCTAAAGTCCTCACTTTTGGTGACCCAGGAATTCCCTTTATTCTTCATGGTGGACTTATGGATGTTAGTAAACATCCAAAATATCCGAGCAATCCATGGATTTACATTTCATATCTTTCAGAAAAGGGTTTTTGTAAAGTGGACCGTTTTCAAATAAAAAATAATAGCGCTGTTCATTTTGAAACAATTTTTTCAACCAGAACTTCTGGGTATTATGGAAATGGTACACGGATTGTTTGGGAAGATGACACTCATTTTTTCTTAAATGTAGGCGGATCTACTTTAAGTACTATTTCCCAACCAATTTTAATTGCCCAAGACCTTAAGGAAGATTGGGGGAAAATTCACAGAATTGAAGACGATGGAAATATACCGTTTGACAATCCTATTTTTGAAAATTATGTATCTCCTTCAACCATATGGAGTTATGGACACAGAGACGTGCAAGGTTTGTATTATGAAAAATCAAGCAATACACTTTTTGGGGTTGAACATGGACCTAAAGGTGGTGATGAATTTAATATAATAGAAAAGGGCCAGAATTATGGATGGCCTTTATTTACATATGGAATAGATTATAGTGGGGTTCAAGTTTCTACAATATCCAAGGATTCATCAGCAACTTTTACTATACTACCTGAACATTTCTGGACCGTACCTACCGATGATGGTGGACAAGCCATTGCCCCAGCTTGTTTATTCAAAATAAAAGATAGTAACATTAACGAATGGAATAATCAATTTTTGATTGGTTCATTGGCTTATCGAAGATTATTAATATACAATCGTGAAACTGATGTCACCAAAGCATTACCAATAACGGGTAGAATTAGAACCATTAAACAATTACCAAGCGGAGATATAATTGCATTAATTGAAAGAGATAATTTTAACAAATCGAATGGAAAAATTATAAGAATAAGTAATCAATAGAAAAGAAAATTGCAGTGAATAACGTGTCTAAAAAATTGTAAAGGCGTCTAAATATTGACTCAGAAGATACCTATCAATTCACTAGAGTTTACAGCTTCATATGATATTAATTAAACGTAGAAAATAACTCAAACGAAATGACAAATAATATTACCAACATATCACAAAAAAAACCTGTGAAACTTGCAGGTTTTATGTTCCTATTTGCCTTTATAGCACCTACACTGAACTGGACTTTTATTCTTTCTAAACTTAATATTGCAGACAATGCTATAGCCACAGCTAATAACATTATGGCTAACGAATTTATATTTCGAATAGGAATTACCATCGAATTATTTATGTCTGTTGGTTTGATTATATTAGGTCTAACTCTTTATACAATTCTTAAACCCGTAAACAAGAATTTAGCTTTGTTTGCACTCCTTTTGAAATTGATTGAAGCAACAATAATGGCTGTTACTGTGCTTGTTCCTTTTATTGCCTTGCAGGTTTTAAGTAACGATTCGAATTTAACCGTATTTATGCAAGAACAATTGTTGTTTTCTCTCGGATTAATTTTCAATTCTCACACTGCAATAACTTCTATTCCTATGATATTTCTTGGACTGAATATGATAATATTCTCTTACTTATTTTTAAAATCAAAGTATATACCAAAAATATTATCAGGCTTTGGAATTATTTCATTTGTTTTTATTTTGATACAATCCTTAATGTTCATGCTTGCACCTGAATATGCAACTATGCCTATTAATCAAATCATTTTTTGGGTTCCAAGTGGTCTTTTTGAAATAATAATTGGTATTTGGCTTTTGTTTAAAGGCATAAATATTCAACAGATAAAAAAGCAAGAAACTCTTTAAAGAAAGTAACCTTAAGAAATCATTAGTCAGAGAAAAAAAATAAAATAGTAGAGAATAAATTATAAAATTACCATACGAAACATGCCAATCCATTCACCGAACTCTACACCTTTTATATGATATTAGATGGTTTCAATTGAATGCAGAAAAAATAAAAAGTGCTGAAAATCAATAAATTAACAGCACTTTGATGACCACTAAAAAGTGGTTCGTCGGGGTGACAGGATTTGAACCTGCGACCACTTGACCCCCAGCCAAGTACGCTACCGGACTGCGCTACACCCCGTTATTGGCTATCGCCCAATACAATAATCAATTTCCAATATCCAAACTTTAACAGTCCGCTTACCGAAATTGGAAAGCAAAAATAGGAAAGTTGTTTAAAATCTCCTCTCTTTTGCAAAAAACATTGAACATTGGTTTTAACATATCCTTTAACAAAGGAATGCAATCGATTGCGGTATCTTTTATTATATTTGGTAGCATCAACCAAATACCGCCAAAAATGAAGTTCTTTTCCAATACAAATAAATTGAAATTCAATACTTTATCTCTTTTTTTTCTAGGTTTATTCTTTATAGGGAATGCTCAAAATAAATATGTTACCAGTACTTCTTCTTCCAGAAGTTTTTCGGTAGCATCAAAAGGAAAAGCAGCTCCCCTATATGTGAGTTCTGAGGATCATGCAGGTGTCCAACGCGTTGTAGGACACTTACAGAACGATATTAAAGAGGTTACAACTATACAACCTTTACTTATTACAAATGTAAACGAGCTTCCCAACCAATTAATAATTATTGGTTCTCTAGATAAAAGTCCCATCATTCAACAATTGGTAAAAAAAGGAAAAATTAAAGGTTCTCAGTTAGAAGGAAAATGGGAAAAATTCATTATCCAAACTGTAAAAAATCCGTTACCAGGGGTTAAGCAAGCATTGGTCATTGCCGGTAGCGATAAACGAGGAACTATTTTTGGGATTTATGATCTTTCCCAACAGATTGGAGTACATCCATGGCACTATTGGGCAGATATGCCTATTCTTAAACAAACGGAATTGCATGTTACCAAAGGCATTTATACCCTTGGAGAGCCCAAAGTAAAATACAGAGGCATTTTTATAAATGATGAAGCTCCTGCACTAAGAAATTGGGCCAAAGAAAAGTTTGGTGATTTTAATCATGAATTTTATGAAACCGTTTTTGAACTGATTCTTAGAAATAAAGGAAACTATCTGTGGCCAGCTATGTGGCAACCAAGCTCTTTTGTAACGGATGATCCAGAAAATACAAAACTAGCCAATGAATATGGAATTGTAATCTCTACAACCCATCATGAACCCATGATGCGGGCCCATGCCGAATGGGACAGTGGTAAAAATGGTCCGTGGAACTATGAAACCAATAAAGAAAAACTACAAGAATTCTGGAAAGAAGGGATTAAACGTATGGGGGACAATGAGAGTGTTGTAACACTAGGAATGCGTGGCGATGGTGATGAAGCTATGAGCGAAGACACTGCCATAGACCTTATGAAAAATATTATAGAAGACCAGCGTACCATTATTGCCGATGTTACTGGAAAACCTGTGGAAGAGACGGCACAGGTTTGGGCCCTGTATAAAGAAGTTCAAGACTATTATGATAAAGGAATGCGGGTAGATGAGGATATTATTGTTCTCTTTTGTGATGATAATTGGGGCAATGTGCGTATTCTACCTAAAAAAGAAGATTTAAATGAAAATGGAAAATTTGGAATGTATTATCATTTTGATTTTGTTGGGGGGCCTGTCTCATATAGATGGTTAAATGTAAGCCAAATAGAACGTGTTTGGGAGCAAATGAACCTCACCTATGAGCGAGGTGTAAAAGATTTGTGGTTGGTCAACGTGGGTGATATTAAACCCATGGAATTACCTATTAGTTTCTTTCTGGATTTTGCATGGAATCCAGATATGAAAGCTCAAGATTTACCCAACTATTATGTTAACTGGTTAAAACCTCAATTTGGGGAAGAACTAGCAACGGAAATTGCAGATATACTTGCCTTGAGTACAAAATACAGTGCACGCCGCACCCCAGAAATGTTAAAACCAGACACTTACAGCCTTGAAAATTATCGCGAGGCTGATAAGGTTCTAGAAGATTATAAGAAATTGTTGGTTAGAAGTGAAAATATTTATAATAAACTTCCTGAAACCCATAAATCGGCATTTTATCAATTGGTGCATTTCCCAATAGCAATAAATAGCAATCTCAATGAAATGTATGTCGCGGCTGGTAAAAATCAATTATACGGACAACAAGGAAGAGCCTCTACCAATTATTACGCAGATGTTACAAGAACTACTTTTTTTAAGGATGCGGAACTTGTAAAAGAATATCATGAAATGGCAGATGGAAGGTGGAACCATATGATGTCTCAAACCCACATTGGGTATACTTCTTGGAACAATCCCCCTTTTAATAAAATGCCATCTGTGAATTATTTACAGCTTGGTGATGATGCCCAATTGGGTTATGTGTTGGAGTATGGAGAAAGATCACGTAGAAATAGGTTTGGTTTGTTCAGTAGAAGTTTTTCGACCTTTGACCCCATAAACAACCAGAATTATTATATTGAAATTTTTAACAGGGGAACAGCTGTATTGGACTATACAGTAACCACAAAAAATGATTGGATAAAGCTGTCATCACAAAAAGGAAGTATTCAATATGATGAAAAAGTTTATGTAAGTATTGACTGGGATAAGGCGCCAAAAGGAGAAGACTCTGGAGAGATTACAGTATCAAGTTCAGGTAGGGATTTTGCCATAAAAGTCCCAATACAGAATGATTTCCCTGTAACCAGTGGTTTTATTGAAAATAATGGTGTTGTTGCTATAGAAGCTGCGCATTACACAAAAAAAATAGACTCCAAGAACATTCATTGGACTGTAATCCCAAATATGGGCCGAACCAACTCAGCCATTACCATAGAGCCTGCCAGTGCCGACCAACAAACAGTAGGAGCAAAAACACCACGTTTGGAATATGAATTTACCGTTTTTAACAATGGTGACCTAAAAATAGACAGTTACCTCTCTCCTACTTTAAACTATAAGAAAAATGAAGGTTTAAAATATGCCATTGCCATTGATGATGAAACTCCCCAGATAATTAATATGCATAAAGGAGAAACAGTGCCAGACTGGGAATACCCAGATTGGTGGAACAATTCTGTAACAGACCATATTAAGAAAAAGCAATCAACACACCAAAATATAAAGAGTGGAACGCACACTTTAAAAATTTGGATGATTGACCCTGGTATTGTTTTTCAAAAATTTGTGATTGATGCTGGCGGATTAAAAGATTCTTACTTAGGCCCTCCAGAAAGTGTATTTATAACCAAAAAATAGACCCCTGACGTATTCTGACATTTGCTCAACTTAATTTTGTGGTAAATCATTAAAAACACCACATATAATGGAAAAACTACAAATGAACGGGTTTCAGGTTATTGGACTCTCAATACGTACAAGTAATGAAAAAGGTCAGGCAGAAAAAGACATTCCTGGACTTTGGAAAAAGTTTATGTCAGAAAATATCGTTGCCAAAATCCCCAATGTTTTAGACCAAACAATTTATGCAGTTTACACCAATTATGAGGGTGACCATACCAAACCATATACTATGGTTCTTGGATATAAAGTATGGGCATTGGATACTATTCCAGAAGGAATGGTGGGAATAGAAATTGAACCATCCACTTACCATAAGTTTACTGCTAAAGGTGATTTAACAGATAATGCCGTTATAGATGCATGGATGAAAATTTGGAATGCCAACTTAGACAGAAAATACACTGCTGACTTTGAAGTCTATGGTGAAAAAGCAATAAACCCTACTAATGGTGAAGCTGATATTTATGTTGGGGTAAAATAGTCTTATAAAATATAAAAGCCCTTGATGAAAATTTCATCAAGGGCTTTTAGATATCTCGTTTTACTCGATATGACAAGTAAATTTTTCTAGTCATTTCGAAGGAGTGAAACGACTGAGAAATCTTATAATATACTTAGCAAACCAACAGATTGCCACACCTCACTTTCAGGAGGTTCGCAATGACATTTGACTAGCCTATTGCACTAGCAACACTTGCCTGCATTTTGGCAAGTCCCAATTTAGCCGCCTCCAAAGCATCCATTTTCCAGACATCCTCATTAAATATTTCTAATGAAAGTACAATGGGTACTCCTTTGCTGTTCAAGGTTTGTAAAATACTGTCCATAGGAGCATCTCCATCCCCAGGAAGAACACGCATGGCGTCCGTTAATTCTTGTTTGGCAATATTTCCTGGATAATCATTTATATGGAACATCTGTATTTTACTACCATTTATCATTTCCAAAGCTTCAAAAGGAGAACCTCCTCTGCGCAAGTGATATACGTCTGGTAAAATAACAGCATCTGGATGTCCGCACTCAGCAGCTACAAAAAGTGTCTCTCCAAAAAGATGTAGGTTTTGGGAGAAACCCCATAATTCCAATTGTGGCAAGACACCAATTTCTTTTCCCATATCACACAATTTTCCAAAACGCTCAGCAGCCTTTAGTAAATCTAGCCCAGGTTCGTTTGTGGCGCCCATTGGTGGAGCAGCTATGCGCTTACAACCAATCTGTGCCAATAGATCCATTTCTTGTTTTGCCTGTTCCATGCCTTTTTTCCTAACCTCATCATCATCTGCAACCCAAGATGCAAAACCAATAGAGTCTTCTATAATGAGTCCTAAATCCTCCGCTTTTTTACGAACCTCGGCTGTAGTGCCACCATTTTTTAAATAAGCCTGTAAGGTGGGCATCCAAATCTCTATTCCACTAAAACCTGCTTTTGCGGCCACATCCAACTCTGCCATGATACCGATATTCTGTTTTTGAATAGTACTGGTGTTTAAGCAAAAGGAAAAATTATGCTTTGTTTCTGTTGGTTTTTTTGGTGAGGCAAATAACTCTGTTGTTCCTCCTAAGGTTAGGGCTGCTCCTGTAGCCAGCGTGGATTTTAATAGTTTTCTTCTGTTCATAATTGGTATTTATTGCTTCTAAAAATTAAGGTTGGTAATTGCCCATCTAAGATACAGAAAACTAAAAAGGTTTTAAACAAATATGAATAACTTAGCTTTAAGTTCATAAAGTATTCTATTGGCACTAAAAAGATTAAAGGTGTTTTTATACAGAACCATGAAAGGTTAAATGTTTATTTTAGTGTTCATATAGCAGTTAGATAACACAAAATGAAAAATAAATTTGCAAAAGTATCAGTAGTAATTTTAACTTTTCTTCCAATATTCTTAATGGCTCAAAGTGCCATGAATAAATATAGAAGGAAGAAATGCAGCAAGCCTAAATGGTGATTGGAAAGTAATTATAGACCCCACAGGTACAGGTGATTGGAGGCAAGTTTGGTTAGAAAGGAAACCAGAGAAAAAAACCGACTTTTTTGAATATTCATTTGATGAAAGTCCCGAAATGAGTGTTCCTGGTGATTTTAACTCTCAAATGGTAGAAATCACATATCTTGAAGGGATTGTCTGGTATAAAAAGGAATTTGTTCATTCAAAAAAATCCAACAAAAGAACTTTTATTCATTTTGGAGCTGTAAACTATCTTTCCGATGTTTATCTCAATGGCGAATTTATTGGAAGTCATGAAGGGGGATTTACTCATTTTCAGTTCGAAATTACAGATAAAATTAAAAATGGAAAAAATGCTCTCATTGTTAAAGTCAATAATAAACGCTTAAAAAATGGACTGCCAGGTTTAGGCTTTGATTGGTTCAATTATGGAGGAATAACAAGAGATGTTAGCTTAATTGAGACGAATAAGGTTTACATAGAAGATTACCATATCCAATTAGCAAAAAGTTCTAAAAGTAAAGTGTCTGGATGGGTTCAGTTAAATGGAGCCTATAAGCCAGAACAAATAAAAGTAAAAATTCCAGAACTTAATATTGAATACGAAACTGTGTCGAATTCTGAGGGCTTAGCTAAAATCGAATTTTCATCAAATTTTAATCTTTGGTCTCCAAATAATCCAAAATTATATACTGTAGTCATAGAAAATAAAGCGGACATTGTTGAAGATGAAATAGGCTTTAGAAACATTGAAGTTCGTGGCAGTGAAATTTACTTGAATGGTTCTCCTATTTTCCTAAAAGCAGTTAACATTCATGAAGAAAATCCATACAAAGCCGCAAAAGCACATTCAAAAGAAGATGCTCTTATTCTATTAGATTGGGCAAAAGAATTGGGATGCAATGTGGTTCGCTTGGCTCATTATCCACATAACGAACATATGGTAAAGCTTGCAGAGAAAATGGGCATAATGGTTTGGAGTGAAATTCCAGTTTATCAACATATTGAATTCTCAAATCCAGAAGTTCCACAAAAAATGGATTTGATGATGAAAGAAATGATTCGTCGTGATAGAAATCGGGCAGCCGTTATTATTTGGAGTCTTTCTAATGAGACCTATCCTTCCACTGCCAATAGAGATAATGCTTTGATTGAGTTAACTAAGCAATGTAAATTAATAGATTCTACAAGATTAATAACTCATGTTATTAATAGTCAAGGATATGAAAACAACACTTTCAATGTCTGGGACCCCTTATATAACTATGTAGATTTTATTGCACTGAATGAATATCTAGGATGGTATGTTCCATGGCAAGGAAAACCTTCTGATACAAAATGGAAATTTGTAAATGACAAGCCTGTTTTTATTGCAGAATTTGGAGGAGAGGCATTATATGGAAGTAATTATGGGCCAAAAGATGAGGCTGCCTCTTGGAGCGAAGAGTATCAAGAAAAAATATATCAAGATCAAATTGAAATGTTTAGCAATACTCCAAATCTAATTGGGGTATGTCCATGGCTTTTGGTCGACTATCGTTCTTCTGGCAGAATGCATCCTGTTTACCAAAAAGGGTATAATAGAAAAGGATTGGTATCGGAAAATGGGAAAAGAAAGAAAGCGTTCTATGTAATGCAGAACTATTTTAAACTTAAGCAATAAAGAAACACAAACACCCAACAAAGACTATAATGTTCATTTTACGTAATGGAAAAGCCATAGCAATGCTTCTTAAAAGCATCAAAAAAATCCCTCTTGAAATTTTCAAGAGGGATTTTATTTTTATTTAAACTAAGTTACCTTGAGCAAAGCCGAAAGTCTCCATCTCGACAGAGTTCATCTTGAGCGTAGTCGAAAGACTCTATCTCGTCTCCGCTCGATATGACGGCTCAATTAGTAAAGGTCTAGATATACTGATTAATGATATTCTCAAACAATTCTTGTTTACCACTTTGTAAGTCTAGCTCACCGTTCTCCATGGCAATATCATACAAATCTTTAAACTCTAATTTACCATCTTCAAAAGCTTTTCCTTTTCCATTGTCAAAAGAACTGTAACGCTTTTCTCTTAGTGCATCATAATGAGAGTTAGAGATAATTGCATCAGCTGTAATCAACCCTCTTGCAAAGGTATCTGCACCTCCAATATGTGCATGGAATACATCGTCCATATCAGTTGAGTTTCTTCTGATTTTAGCATCAAAATTAACACCACCACCTTGTAAACCACCAGCTTTTAAGAATACCAACATGGCTTCTGTAACTTCTTGAATGTTGTTTGGAAATTGATCAGTATCCCACCCGTTTTGGTAATCACCTCGGTTAGCATCTACACTACCTAACATACCTGCACCTGCAGCAACTTCTAACTCGTGTTGCATGGTATGTTGTGCCAATGTAGCATGGTTTACTTCAATATTCATTTTAAAATCGTCCTGTAAGCCATATTTGTGTAAGAAACCTATTGCGGTAGCACAATCAAAATCGTACTGATGTTTCATTGGTTCCATTGGTTTTGGCTCAATAAAGAACGTACCCTTAAAGCCTTGTGCCCTTGCATAATCGCGTGCCATTGTTAGAAAACGACCCATATGGTCCAATTCACGGTTCATGTCTGTATTTAACAAAGACATATAACCTTCACGACCACCCCAGAATACATAGTTTTCGCCACCTAGCGCTATGGTAGCATCCAATGCTAATTTTATTTGTCCACCTGCTCTTGCCAACACATTAAAATCTGGATTGGTAGCAGCACCGTTCATATAACGTGGATTAGAGAAGCAGTTGGCCGTACCCCAAAGTAATTTTACTCCAGAAGCAGCCTGCTTTTCTTTGAGAACATCTACAATGGTAGCTAATCTCTTTTCTGACTCAGCAAAGGTTGCTCCTTCTTGTACTAAATCGTAATCATGAAAACAATAGTAATCAAAGCCCATTTTGGTTGTAAACTCAAAAGCAGCATCAGCTTTTGCCTTAGCAGCTTCAATAGCGTCTGTTGGTGCATCCCAAGGAAAATTCTGAGTTCCAGGTCCAAACGGGTCTGCTCCCTGACCACAGAATGTGTGCCAGTATGCCACCGAGAATTTAAACCAATCCTTCATTTTTCTACCCGCCACTACCTGCTCTGGATTGTAATATTTAAATGCCAAAGGATTGTCAGATTCCTTTCCTTCAAATTTAATTTCGCCAATACCTTTAAAGTATTCTTTGTCTCCTATTGTACTCATTTTTATGCTTATTCAATTATTAATATAATCTGTTAATTCTTTTTTCCAGTTATTGTAGGCTTCTTGGTATGCTTCTTTATTACCCAAAGGCTTATAAATATATTGAACCTCATCGGATTTTACGGCATCCCCAAAAGATTTAAAATCACCAAAGGCGTAGGCCGCAGCCCGTGCTGCACCAACTGCTCCAGTGGTTTCTACTATTTTAATTTCGCTTCCTGTAAGCGTTGCTATTGTATTTGAAAAAATTTCAGCTCTAAATAGGTTGTCATTCCCTGCTTTTATAGACTTTACATCTACGCCATCTTTGGCAAGAATTTCCATTCCGTACACAAATGAAAAGGCAATGCCTTCCAAAGCCGCTCTAAACAAATGTCCTTGCTTGTGAATATTGAAATTTAAATTTGTAATGCGAGACCCTTTGTTGCTATTGTTCAACATACGTTCCGCCCCGTTACCAAAAGGTAAAATTACAAGTCCGTCTGAACCAATCGGTGCTTCTGATGCTAAATCGTTCATCTTATCATATGAAAACTCTTCGGTAATCTGGTTACGCATCCAGCTATATTGAATTCCGGTTCCATTAATACACAATAACTTTCCTATTCTTGGATTTGCTTCTGTATGGTTTACATGTGCAAAACTGTTAATACGAGTATGCTCTACTGTATTTGTACTATCTGAAACGGCATAAACAACCCCAGAAGTACCACCAGTTGCAGCAATTTCACCAGGCTCCAAAACATTTAACGCCAATGCGTTATTAGGTTGGTCACCAGCACGGTACATAATTGGAATACCTTCTGGAAGTCCACTTTCCAAGGCACCTTCTGAATTTACTTTTCCTTGATCTGCGAATGTTGGCAATATTTCAGGGATTAAATCAGTATCGATACCAGCCTCTTTAAACAACCAATCTGCCGAATCATTTGAGCTGAAATCCCACATAATACCTTCTGATAATCCTGAAGGTGTAGTGCAACATTTTCCAGAAAGTTTTAAGGCTATATAATCACCTGGAAGCATAAATTTGTAGATTTTATTGTACACTTCAGGTTCATTATCCTTCACCCATTTTAATTTTGATAGGGTAAAGTTCCCGGGTGAATTCAACAAACTATCGGCACATTTATCAACTCCGCATTGTTTAAACAATTCCTCGCCAACACCCACAGCTCTACTATCGCACCAAATAATGGAAGGCCGCAATACTTTCATATCTTCATCGACCAAAACCAAACCATGCATTTGGTATGAAATTCCAATACCTTTTATATCTTCTTTATTAACACTATTCTCTTGTAGCAACTTCTCTGTGGCCATACATAGATTTTCCCACCATAGTTCTGGTTCCTGTTCTCCCCAACCAATTTCTTTAGAAATTATGGGCATCTCCACAGATGGGTATTGGGAAACACCCTTTACCTCACCGCTTTCCGAACTAATTAATGCTGCTTTTATAGATGAGCTGCCTATATCATATCCTATCCAAAACATATAAAGAATATCTTAAAAAAGTTATCAAAGATAGTTAACGCAATCGATTGCAGAAAACTAATTAGGGATTTATTTGAACCCTGTTTTAAATTTAATTTCAAACCAACTAATTTAACTAAAATATAGCCAACTAACGTTTATAAAATTTGAAAAACAGAAACCACATCTATACATTTAAAATAAAATAAGTTACTATCGTTGTTGTTAGGCTTAAAAAAATCCAATACCTAAGAATAGTTTATATATAATTAGTATCTTACACTATACGTGGGATACCCAACGGTAAATACCACTAAAAAAATAGCATACTAAACATGAATATTAAAAAAGAGATCACTATTTACGATCTTGCGAAAGAATTAAATTATTCTCCTTCCACAATTTCCAGAGCTTTAAACGATCATAAAAGCATCAGCAAAAAAACCATTCAAAGAATAAAAAATGCTGCTAAGGAAATGGGGTACAGACCTAATACTTTAGCTGCAGGCCTAAGAAACAATAAAAGCAAGACTATTGGTATATCCATATCAAGAATAAATAGACCCTTTATGTCCTCATTAATCAGTGGAATAGAGGAAGCTGCTCGTAATGCTGGATATAATGTTATTATTAGCCAATCCAATGACAAGTTCAAAAATGAGATAAGCAATACTAAAGCGCTCTATGATAGTAGAATAAGTGGGCTAATTGCCTCTCTTTCCATGGAAACTTCTAGTTATGAACATTTTAACCAATTTATAGAACAAGGTATTCCCATAGTTTTTGTAGATAGGGTTCCCAATGGTTTTAATTCTTATAAAGTAGTCATAGACAACTATGCCGCTGGTTATTCTGCCACAAAGCATTTAATAGAGCAAGGTTGTAAAAGGATTGCCCACTTTGCTGGAGCACAGCATAGAAATGTATATGAGGAACGAAAAAATGGGTATATAGATGCTTTAAAAGAATATGGGTTGCCAATAGAAAAAAATCTAATTAGATATTTTAAAACTTTAAGTTTTGAAGAAGGAAGAAAAATGACTGCCAAACTTATGGGGTCATCCAACCCACCTGATGGTATTTTTTCTGCCAATGACACAGCTGCTGTTAGTGCTATTATCTATGCCAAAAGCATGGGGATAAGAGTACCTGAAGACTTGGCCATTATTGGTTTTAATGATGATCCCATATCATCAATAGTTGACCCAGCATTGTCCACTGTCTCTCACCCTGCGTCAAAAATGGGTGAAATTTCAGCCAAACGAATTTTAGAGCATTCAAATAATGATTATGATGATACGGTATCTGAAGTCACTATCTTAAATACCGAACTTATTATTAGGGACTCTTCCAACAGAGCCAAAGCACTATTAAAAACCAAAAAACCTAGGTAACCATAAACTTAGTTCAGGGAAAATACTAATTAATGCCAAAGCAACAATCATAGCCACAAAGAAAGGCAGTAAAGGTTTAATTACTTTTCTAATAGATGTTTTTGCAACTCCAACCCCAATGAACAAAACAGAACCAACTGGAGGCGTACAAAGACCGATACACAAGTTAAGCACCATGATAATACCAAAGTGAACAGGATCTATTCCCATCGCTGTAACTACTGGAAGGAATATGGGTGTAAATATTAATACTGCTGGGGTCATATCCATAAAAATCCCAACAAAAAGTAATATTAAATTGATAATGATCAACACCATTATTTTATTATCACTAATACTTAATAGTGAATCTGTAACCATCTGGGGTATATTTTCATAGGACATCACCCAAGACATAGCTATAGACATGGCAATTAACAACATTACTATGGCAATGGTAGATGAAGACTCTACCAAAATAGATTTTATATTTTTAAGGGAAATCTCTTTATAAATAATAGCCAGTACCAAGCAATATATAACCGCCACGGCTGAAGCTTCCGTAGCAGTAAAAATACCTGCAACAATACCGCCCATAACTACAAACAACAATAAAAGGCTTGGTAGTGCTCCAATAAATGTTTTAAAAATCTTTTTAAATGAGCTTTTATCAGCTGTGGGATATTTTTTTTTCTTTGCCCATATAAAAGCAACAGTCATTAAAAGTAAACCTGTTAAAATTCCTGGGATATAACCCGCTAAAAATAACGCTCCTATACTAACACCTCCACTGGCAAGTGAATATACAATAAACACGTTACTTGGTGGAATTATGAGACCGGTAGTTGCAGAAGTAACATTTACAGCAACACCAAATTCTTTGTTATAGCCTTCCTCCTCCATTTGATCTGACATAAAACTACCAATGGCAGCGGCAGCAGCTCCCGCCGAACCGGCAATAGCTCCAAACAACATGGCAGCAACAATATTTACATGCGCCAAACCTCCCGGAAGTGCTCCAACAATGGACTTTGCAAAATCAATAAGTCGTCTTGCAATACCTCCTCTATTCATAATGTGACCTGCCAGAATAAAAAATGGAATCGCCAATAATGAAAAACTATCCAATCCAGTTGCCACCCGTTGGGCAACTGTTGTAAAGGCCGGTAATGATTCTACGCTTAGCAATAGTGTAAGCAATGCCGAAATTCCCAAACTATATGCTACAGGAACTCTCAGGGCTATTAAAACAACAAAGCTTAATACAAGTATGGCTATTTCCATTAGTTATGTGGTTTTTTTAGCAAATCAGAAATTTTATAATAAATAATAAAAAAGCCTGAAATAGGTAACACCATATAAACTATTCCCATTGGCAGGTCTAAAGCCGGTGAACTTTGACCCAAAGTAAAAGATATATATACATACCTTAATCCACCAATTAAAAATATGGCTATTACAAATAGAATAATTACAAGAGCAATAAAAACATTTAATCGCTTATTGTTTTTTTCATTTAGATATTGGGGCAATAAATCTATGGCAATATGGTAATTTTTTCCAGAAGCGTAAGCAGCACCCAAGATACCAACCCATATCATTAAAAAACGAGCAAGCTCATCAGTCCATGAACTTTGACTGCCCATTACGTAACGTGTAAGTACACCCCAAAATACATCTATTACCATTACTCCTAAAAGTATGGCCAACACCCATTCTAAGAAAGTGTCTACCTTTTTACGCATTATTCAACACCTTTTATCTCATTAATAACATTATAAAGCTCTTGATTTTCCCCTTTAAGAATTTCAATCATTTCTGCAGATTTACCTTGGAAGTCCTCTTTATTGGGGTAAAAAACTTCTACTCCAGCTTTCTTGATTTCAACAAGTGCTGTTTCTTCGGCTTTTCTCCATAATATTCTTTGCTGAGACGCTGCTTCATCTACTGCATCTGAAAGCCATTTCTTTTCCTCATCATTTAAACCATTCCATACCAAAGTACCGATTACTAAAATATCTGGCATTGCCGTATGTTCATTCATTGAAAAATACTTGCACACCTCATAGTGTTTTGAAGTATGAAAACTTGGTAAGTTATTTTCTGCACCATCCACAACTCCCTGTTGTAAAGAAGTATATAATTCTCCCCATGATATTGGGGTTGGAGCGCCCCCAAAACTTTGCACCAAATTTATGGCTGTTGGGCTTTGCATTACTCTAATTTTTAACCCTTTTAAATCATCTGGAGTTTTTACCATTTTCTCCTTAGTATAAAAAGAGCGGCTACCCGCATCGAAATAAGTTAATCCTCTTAACCAAAATTTTTCGCCCCCAAGAAGCAACCTTTCACCTACTTCACTATCGTAAAAGTTATATCTGTGCTGAGTATCCCTAAAAATATATGGGTAGCTAAGTACTCTTAAATTGGGAGAGAAATTTTCCATTACGGCAGCAGATACTTTTGTCATACCTAGACTTCCAATTTGTAATAGCTCCAAACACTGCCGTTCTGAACCTAACTGACTACTTGGATATATTTTTATTTTTAACCTACCATTTGAGTTTTTATCCAAATTCTCTGCCATATGGACCATGGCATTATGAACTGGATGGGAAACTCCCAGACTATGTGCAAGTTTTATAGTTTTACCAGTTTCCTTCTCTTTACATGAAGTTAAGAGTAATAGCCCGGATAAAACAAACAATAAAATTCGCATTTATTTTAGTTTTTTTATAATTGATATAACGGTTTTTACTTTTTCTGTTAAGCCATTATAATCTTGCTTCTCAACTATTTCTTTGGTAATTAATTTAGAGCCCATACCAACACAAGTGGCGCCAGCATTAAACCATGCTTTTAGGTTTTCTTCTGAGGTGTCCACACCTCCTGTTGGCATAATTTTAGTCCAAGGTTGCGGTGCTTTTGCGGCTTTAATAAATCCAGGTCCGTAAACTGCTCCTGGGAATAGTTTTACCACTTCACAACCTAATTCCTCAGCTGTTGCAATTTCTGTAAGAGATCCACAACCAGGTGACCACATTACTTTTCTTCGGTTACAAACTCTAGCTATATCTTCTCTAAATACAGGAGTAACAATAAATTGTGCCCCAATATTCATATAATGAGCGGCAGTGGCGGCATCCACAACAGAGCCAACTCCCAAAACCATTTCTGGGCACTCTTTAGTGCAATATTTACTAAGTTCATTAAAAACTTCATGAGCAAAAAGTCCACGATTGGTAAATTCTAGAAGTCTTGCACCGCCTTCATAACAAGCCTTTACAACTTTTTTAGCCACTTCAGCATCTGCATGATAAAACAAGGGAACCAATCCTGTCTCTTCCATAACATGCAACACTTCTACTCTTGAAAATCTACTCATTTTTATTAGTTGGTTATTTTTGGTTTTTATCTTGCTACGCGACCAGAAGCATCACCTCCCATTAATTTTTCAACTTCTGCAACAGTGGATAAATTGGCATCTCCATAAATAGTGTGCTTTAAACAAGAAGCAGCCACAGCAAAATTTAATGCCTTTTGATCGTCTTCCTTATAGGCGTTTAATCCGTAAATTAAGCCTCCCATAAAACTATCTCCGCCTCCTACTCTATCTACAATATGTGTAATTTGATATGTTGGCGATTTATACATTTGCTTTCCATCATACATTACCCCAGCCCATGTATTGTGCGATGCACTTATGGAACCACGCAACGTGGTAATAACTTTTTTGGCTCTTGGGAATTTCTCCATCATTTGTTTGCAAACAGACAGAAAGGCTTCTGCCGTAACATCATGCCCATCCTTATGAACATCTAACCCTTCCGGATGAATGCCAAAATGTTTTTGGGCATCTTCCTCATTTCCTAAAATAACATCGCAGTAAGATGTCAATTCTGTCATTATTTCTTCTGGCTCCTTGCCATACTTCCACAGTTTGGCACGATAATTTAAATCTGTAGATATAGTAATACCCATATCACTTGCCACTTTTACCGCTTCCAGACAGGCATCTGCAGCCCCTTGAGAAATAGCCGGAGTTATTCCGGTCCAGTGAAACCAATGTGCATCTTTAAAAACTTCTTTCCAGTCAACCATGCCAGCTTCAATTTCTGCCATAGCGGAATGGGCTCTATCATAGACTACTTTACTTCCTCGACTAACAGCACCAGTTTCTAGGAAATAAATACCCAAGCGGTCACCTCCAAAAGCAATATGAGATGTACCTACATTACGCTTTCTCATTTCCATAAGTGCACATTCGCCAATATCATTTTTTGGTAAACGCGTTACAAATTCAACAGGCAAGCCATAGTTTGCCAAAGAAACAGCTACATTAGATTCACCTCCTCCATAGATTACATTAAATTCTGATGCTTGCGAGAATCTTAAATTATTTTTTGGGGCCAATCGGAGCATAATTTCCCCAAAGGTTATTATTTTCTTCACTTAAATTATTGATTTTTTAGTTTAGCTTATTGATTGTTTTTCAACCAGATTGGGAAATTCAAAGTACTCGTTGGCATTATTATAACATATGTCCTGAACTATCTTGCCAATCCACTTAATATCGTTTGGAAGTTCTCCATTTTTAATATCATTTCCTAAAATATTACATAGAACCCTCCTATAATACTCATGTCTTGGAAATGACAGAAAACTTCTACTGTCTGTTAACATTCCCAGCGCACAGCTTAAGAGGCCCATATTAGATAAGGCATCTAGCTGTTTAGTTATTCCATCTTTCTGATCCAAAAACCACCAGCTGGCACCAAATTGAACTTTTCCTTTTATACCTTCCTCGCTAAAATTACCAGCCATGGTGGCAAAAACTTCATTGTCTGCCGGGTTAGAATTGTAAAGCACTGTTTTTGGTAAACTTCCATTATTATTTAACTTATTTAAAAAGGAAGCCAGTTGTTCTGCTTGTTTGTAATCTCCAATACTATCTACTCCTGCATTAATGCCTATTTTCTCAAGTAACGCTTTATTTGTATCTCTAATGGAACCCAAATGCAACTGCATTACCCAGTTTTTTTCTGAATAAAGTGTCCCTAAAAAGAACAATATCGCTGATTTGTATTTTAATGCATCTTCAGCTGATACAGGATTATCTTTTAAACGATTCTTAAGAATTGTATTTACCTCCGCTTCACTATAATTTGACCCATATGTATAAGGAAGGCCATGGTCAGCCAGCCTACATCCTAAATCATTAAAATAATCTACCCTATTCTTAATCGCATCTTTGAGAGATTCTAAATCTGAAATTTTAACTCCACATATTTTGGAAAGTGTATCCAAATAATCTGTAAAATCTATCTTATCTATATGGATTAAACTGTCCGGTCTAAAAGTGGGTAAAACCTGTACTTGATACCCTGAGTTTTTTAATTTCTTATGATGAGACAAATCATCAATGGGGTCATCCGTTGTGCAAACAACTTTTACATTCATTTTTTGAATCAGGTTTCTCGCTGAAAACTCTGGTGTCTTTAACAAACCATTACAGTGATTGTATATTTCTATAGCACTGTCTGGAGAAAAATTATCATCAATATCAAAATACCTTTTAAGCTCTAAATGTGTCCAATGATACAAAGGATTTCTAAGTGTATACGGCACAGTATAAGCCCATTTTTCAAATTTCTCCTGGTCAGAACTTTTTCCTGTAATAAATTTTTCGGCCACCCCCATACTCCGCATGGCTCTCCATTTATAGTGATCACCATCTATCCATAATTTTGTCATATTTTCAAACCTTCTGTTGTTTGCTAATTCATCAGGAGGCAAATGACAATGATAGTCTATGATAGGCTGATTTTCAGCAAAATCTTTATACAGTATTTTTGAATACTTATTATCTAAAAGAAAATCAGGATTAATTATACTCTTCATCTACATTTACTTTATAAAAAACCATTGTAAGTTAGTAATTCTTTTTATATCCTGTATCGGTTGGGCATATCTCAACTGCAACTTTTTAAAACCGCTTCAGCAATTGTCAAAAATATAGGTAATTAAGCGGCTAATTTCGTAAATATAACAAAATATGCAATCGATTGCGTTAAATATTTTGTCAATCTCTATAATTTTCACTTTATTTACCTGTAACTATTGATTAGATAATCAAAAAAACATTCATTTTTTAAACAATTCCTAAAATCATCATATTATTTTGATACATAAAAGAACATTGTTGTTATTTATTGCATTAGTGCAATGCTCCTTCTTTATTTATGCAAACAATGGCTATGACCTATGGCTTAGATATGCCAAAGTGGAAAATGAGCAATTATTAAAAGAATACAAATCTGCACTAACTTCCATTCATCTTAATGGAGAAAATGAAACACTATTAGCAGCCAAAAAGGAATTAATCCGAGGGTTAAAAGATATGCTTGGAACCAATGTTCCCTTTAAGGAGCTTGAAAAGACATCCAGCTCTCTAATTGTTTCCAATATTAGCCAATTAAATTCATCTATTCTAAGACAGGTTAGTAGTGAATTAAATGCTTTAAAAAAAGATGGGTATATAATTAAGAGTATTCGTATAGATAATAAAAATCATCTCCTTATTACTTCTAATGAAGACGTTGGTGTTCTTTATGGTGTTTTTAATTTTTTACGATTAATGCAGCAAAATAAGCCCATCACAGATTTATCCATTGTTGACTCCCCTAAACTGGATGTTAGAATGTTGAACCACTGGGACAATATGGATAGAACCGTTGAACGTGGTTTCGCTGGATTTTCCTTATGGAATTGGCATACCCTACCAGATTATATAGATCAACGGTATATTGATTATGCCCGTGCAAATGCGTCCGTTGGGATTAATGGTACAGCTCTCACCAATGTTAATGCCAATGCCTTAGTGTTAACACCCCATTATTTGGAAAAAGTAAAGGCCCTTGCCGATGTTTTTAGGCCTTATGGTATTAAAGTGTATTTAACTGCGCGTTTTTCTGCTCCTATAGAAATAGGAGGTTTAGAAACTGCCGACCCACTTGACCCATCTGTACAAGAATGGTGGGACAGTAAGGTTAAAGAAATCTATGACCTCATACCAGATTTTGGTGGGTTCTTGGTCAAAGCAAACTCTGAAGGGCAGCCTGGTCCACAAAACTATGGAAGAAACCATGTAGATGGTGCAAACATGATGGCCAAGTCCTTAGCTCCTTATAACGGAATTGTAATGTGGCGCGCATTTGTATATTCCGAGCATGACAACTCGGACCGGGCAAAGCAGGCTTATAGCGAGTTTATTCCTTATGATGGTCAATTTTTGGACAACGTTTTGGTTCAGGTTAAAAATGGGGCCATAGATTTTCAACCCCGTGAACCTTTTCATCCAATGTTCGGAGCTATGCCAAAAACACCAATTATGATGGAATTCCAAATAACCAAAGAGTATCTTGGTTTTGCCACACATTTGGTCTTTCTACCAAAACTGTATGAAGAAGTGCTAAATGCCGATACATATCAAAAAGGAAAAGGTTCTACCGTTGCCAAAGTAATTGATGGTACACTGCACAATAAAAAATTGACTGGAATGGCGGGTGTATCCAATATTGGAAATGATATAAACTGGACAGGCCACCCCTTTGGACAAGCAGATTGGTATGGCTATGGTCGATTGGCATGGAATCCACATTTAACTGCAGAAATTATTGCCGATGAATGGTTACGAAGTACATTCTCAAATGATAAAAATTTTGTTGAACCCGTAAAAAAATTAATGCTGGAATCCAGGGAAATGGTAGTTAATTATATGAACCCTCTTGGATTGCACCATATATTCGACACTGGTCACCATTATGGTCCTGGTCCATGGGTAGGTAATTTATCCAGACCAGAATGGAACCCAGTTTATTATCACAAAGCAGATAGTTTGGGAATTGGATTTGACCGCACTAAAACCGGAAGCAATGCTTTGGAACAATATGCGCCAGAAGTGGCAGAAATGTGGGGAAATTTAGAAATTTGTCCAGAAATAGACTTATTATGGTTTCATCATCTACCATGGAATCATAAATTAAAAGATGGAAATACCCTGTGGGATGGTATGGGGCTTAAATATCAAAAAGGTGTGGATGATGTTCAGGAAATGGTTACAACATGGGAATCCATGAAACCATATGTTGATGCCCAAAGACACAAGCAGGTCTCCATGCTTTTGAATATTCAATTAAAAGAAGCAAAATGGTGGAAAAATGCCTGTATGTTGTATTTTCAAACTTTTTCTAAAATGGATTTTCCAAAAGGAATGGAGACACCAGACAACACATTGGAATATTACCAATCTTTAAAATTCCCATTTGCGCCAGGAATAAGGCCCAGATGGTAACAAAACAACCTTCAATATAAAAATGAGTAAAAAAATAGCGATTGTTACCGGAGGAAACTCTGGTTTGGGATATGCAACTGCCAAAAAATTATGTGATAATGGTATTATTACATACATCATAGGAAGAACCAAAGAAAGAACTGAAAATGCATGTGCAGAAATTGGAGATAACGCAAAGCCTTTGATTTTTGATTTGGGTAATTTAGATCAAATTCCAGAATTAATTGCTGGTGTTGCAAAAACCGAAGGAAGAATAGATATTTTGGTCAACAATGCGGGCATCAATATGAAAAAAGAATTGGTTGATGTAACAGATGAAGATTTCCAAGATGTAATAAAAATAAACCTATCTAGTGTTTTTGCTATAAGTAGAGAAGTTGCCAAGGTGATGAAAAAAAATGACGGAGGAAGTATCGTAAACATTAGCTCTATGGCAGCTCAGTATGGATTGCCAAAAGTAATTGCATATTCTTCTAGTAAAACGGCCATTGAGGGCATGACCCGAGCCATGGCGGTTGAACTTGCCCAATACAACATTAGAGTAAATTGTATTGCGCCTGGGTTTATAAAAACCAAAATGACAGCAAAGGCTTTGAATTCTGATCCCGCAAGAAAAGAAAAAGTATTTTCAAGAACTCCCATGGGAAAAATGGGTGAACCAGAAGATATTGGCGATGCTGTGTATTTTTTAGCTTCTGATGAAGCAAAATTTATTACAGGAGTTGTATTGCCTGTAGATGGGGGTAATTGTATAGGATTTTAAGACGTATGGAACAAATGCAACAATCAATGCGGTGGTATGGTCCGCATGATGAAATAAAACTGAGAGATATTAAACAAAGTGGTGTAACCCACATTGTAAATGCTTTGCATCAAATCCCTGTAGGAGATGTATGGACCATTGATGAAATACAAAAACGTAAAGAACTTATTAATGCTGAAGAGCTAGAATGGACGGTAGTTGAAAGTTTACCTGTTCATGAGGATATAAAACGCAGAAAAGGAGATTTTGAAAAGCTTATTGAAAATTACAAAGAAAGCCTTAAAAATTTGGCTCAGTGCGGCATTAAAGTAATTACCTACAATTTTATGCCTGTACTAGATTGGGTACGTACACATCATGCACATTTAAACCCAAACGGCACCAAAGCATTGTTGTATAATAGAACTGCTTTTATATATTTTGATTTGTTTTTATTACAAAGACCCAATGTAGAAAAGGACTATACAGCTAAAGACATAGAAAAAGCTAAAGCCTATGGTGATTCTCTATCAGCAGAAGAGAAAGAAACCTTATTCAATAGTGTATTGTTAGGTTTACCGGGAAGCACAAAAGCTTTCACAAGAGATGAAGTTCTAGAATTATTAGATAATTATAAAGGAATTGATGAAAAGCAATTAAGAGATAATTTAATTGCTTTTTTAAACGAAGTTGCGCCTGTTGCCCAAGAATTAGGTTTAAGTCTTGCTATTCATCCTGATGACCCCCCATTTTCAGTGATGGGGTTGCCAAGAATTGTCTGTACGTATGATGATATTAAAAAAATATTAGAAGGAGCGCCAGTAGGGGCGAATGGATTGTGTTATTGTACTGGTTCATTAGGTGCAAACCCAGACAATGATTTAGTAAAAATTGTTAAAGATTTTGGAGACAGAATCCATTTTCTGCATTTAAGGAATGTTAGTAGAAGTTCAGACGGAATATTTCAGGAGTCAGAACATCTAAATGGTGATAATCCTATGGAAGCCATTATGGAAAACTTAATTCTATTAATGAATAAAAGAGGAATTAGCCTCCCAATGCGGCCAGACCATGGTTTTTTGCATGATTTTGAAGGAGAAAAAGAGCAGTTTGTTGGCTATTCACTTATAGGTAGGCTTAAAGGTTTGGCAGAGCTTAGAGGATTAGAAAAAGGAATACTATATAAATTAACTAGTGACAGGATATAAAAAAAGTTCCACAATAAATATAATGATTATGAAAACAGGAAAAATTTTAATGCTTAGCATTGCATTTGTACTTTTTAGTTGTAGTTCATCAAGTGATGATACCCCCCCGCCAATGATTGGAGGACCCACTCAAGGTGGTGGCACTGGAGGAGGCGGTACAGGTGGAGGCGGTACAGGTGGGGGAACCACAGATCCGCTTCTTTATGATGCAACAGACAATCTTAAGGATGTAGCTAATTTTCCCATTGGAAATGTTATTTCTGCTACAAGGCTAGCTGGATCTGGAGATACTGATGTTGCCAGAAAGGAGATTCTTATTGGAGAATACAACAGTATTACTGCTGAAAATGATATGAAAATGGCAAATATGTTTACGGCAGCAGACACATATGATTTTAGCGATGGTGATGCAATTGTGGCGTACGCAAAGGCCAATGGGTTTCGTGTGCATGGGCATGCACTTATATGGCATAGTTCCATTCCTGGTTGGTTGAATAATTTTTCTGGAACGGATGAAGAGTTTGAAACTCAAGTTGAAAACTATGTTAAAGCCACCGTTGCTCATTTTGCAGAGGAAAAGGACGGTGATGGTAATTCTATTGTTACCAGTTGGGATGTTGTAAACGAGTATTTTGATGGCGGTACTATTCGTAGTTCAATTTTTAGCCAAAGAATAGGAGATGATTTTATTGATAAGGCATTTACATGGGCAAGAGAAGCAGATGCCGATGTAAAACTATTTTACAATGATTACAATATAGCTGGTGAGGTAGGCAAAAGAGGAGCCATAATTAACAAAGTTAATAGTATGATTACCAATAGTGTTCCCATAGATGGTATAGGAATGCAAATGCATTTAAATCATAATTGGCCAAATACAGATTTGCCAACGGCAATACAGGATGTTGCAGATACGGGGCTTTTAGTACATGTATCTGAACTGGATGTAAAAGCCAACTTTAATGATGATGTAACAGAGCTTACCCAAGAAAGAGCCGAAGAACAGGAGAACCAATACCAGAGAGCTGGGTATTACTACACAACAATAGTACCTGTCGCGCAACAATTTGGTATAACGGTATGGGGATTTAGGGATACTGAAAGCTGGTTATATGATGGAGGCAACGACTGGCCATTACTATATGATGGTGATTTTATGACCAAAATATCCCATAGAGGATTAACAAATGGATTGGATGGTGAAGATCCAGGAAACTAAAATAATTTAATGGAATAGACACTAACTATAAGGAGCAAAAGAACATACTTTTTGTTCCTTTTTTTATATTATTTATAGGCATGAACAAATCAGCTACATTATTTTTCTTAAGTATTTTTTCATTTTTTATCGCTCATTCACAAATTAAACTCCCTCAATTAATAAGTGATGGTGTTGTTTTGCAAAGAGATGCTGAACTAACCCTTTGGGGTTGGGCATCACCTGGTGAAAAAGTGGAACTAACTTTCCGAAACACAAAATATCGGGCGATTGCAGATTCTTCTGGGGAATGGATAATGATGCTAAAGCCTCAAAAAGCTGGTGGACCTTATAAAATGACTTTTAAAGGGAACAATAAAGTCTCCATAAACAATATTTTATTTGGTGATGTCTGGATCTGTACCGGGCAGTCCAATATGGTATTGAACATGGGGCGCGTTAAAGAAAAATACCCCGAAGAAGTAGCATCTGACCATTACCCAGAAATAAGAAACTTTTTTATCCGAACACTTACAAATTTAGATGGACCTCAAAACGATTTACCATCTGGCGAATGGAAATCTGCCGTTGGTGACGATATTCAGGGAATAGGTGCATTAACATACTTTTTTGCAAAAGATTTACATAAAAAATATAATGTCCCAATTGGGATAATAAATGCAAGTGTTGGTGGAACCCCTATTCAATCATGGATTAGCGAAAGTGGGTTTAAAAAATTTCCCAGAGAAACGGAAATCATTAAGAAAAACAAGGACAAGGAATACATTGAATCTGTAACGGCAAGACCTAATTTTTCCAATTCATCACCCCCAGAAGTTAAGGACAAAGGTTTAATTGGTCCGCATAAATGGTTTGAAGATGCATATGTACCAAAAGGATGGAAAAGATTCAATATTCCTGGTTATTGGGAAGATCAAGGTGTAAAAGATTTAAACGGTGTTGTATGGTTCAGAAGAGAAGTGAATGTTCCCGAGGAAATGATAGGTACAGATGTTAAACTCTTCATGGGGCGTATTGTCGATGCCGATGAAGTTTATGTAAATGGAACCAAAGTAGGCAATATAACATACCAATACCCCCCAAGAAGATATACGGTGGAAAGCGGTATTCTTAGAAAAGGAAAAAACACCATCACTGTTAAAGTTACCAATTATGGTGGTAAAGGAGGTTTTGTTCCTGACAAAAATTATGAACTAACTGCAAACGGAGTAAGTATTGATTTAAAGGGAGATTGGCAATATAAAGTTGGTGAAGTTTTTGTGCCCCGAAGCGGTTCTTTTGGTGGAAGAAGGTTTTCGGCCCAAAATCAACCAACATCTCTATATAATGCCATGGTCGCGCCTTTGACAAATATTTCGGCAAAAGGGTTTTTATGGTATCAAGGGGAATCCAATACGGGAAATCCTAAACCTTATAGAAAGTACCTACCTGCCTTGATTAATGATTATAGAAATCAATTTGAATTGCCCAATGCACCCTTTTTATACGTGCAATTGACCAATTTTCAAGATGTAGACTATGTGCCAACAGAAAGTAATTGGGCAGAGCTAAGGGATGCACAATTCAGTGCATTGTTAGTTCCCAATACGGCAATGGCCGTTGGTATAGATTTGGGAGAATGGAACGATATTCACCCTTTGGATAAAGAGGGAGTGGGCAAACGTTTGGCTTTGGGCGCTATGAAATTGGCTTACGGAGAAGATATTGTTCATTCCGGTCCCATTTATAAATCGTCCCAAATTGATGGAAACAAAATTATTTTGACTTTTAATTCTGTTGGAAGTGGTTTGGTTTCAAACGATGGAGAGCCTTTAAACCGATTTGAAATAGCCGGTGAGGACCAACGATTTGTTTGGGCCAATGCCAAAATCGAAGGCAATACCGTTGTGGTAGAAAGCAATGAGATTTCCAATCCAAAATATGTGCGTTATGCGTGGGCAAACAATCCCCAAGGAGCTAATTTGTACAATAAAGAAGGGCTGCCGGCCTCACCCTTTAGAAATTATAATCCAGATGCATTAGACGATTTGCCGTGGCAAGGAAAAAAAGGAGCAGTTATTTTAACCTATGATGATGCCCTAAATGTTCACTTGGACAATGTGCAACCACTATTGGACTCTTTAAACCTAAAGGGTACCTTTTACGTATCCACTTATTCCGAAGCCTTTAGAAATAGAATTAAGGATTGGAAAAAATTAGCCGAAAAAGGGCATGAATTGGCTAATCATACAATTTTTCATCCCTGTATAGGAAAAGAAAGTCGACCGTGGGTCAATGAAAATTATGATATGGGTACGTATACTGTACAACGTATGGTAGATGAAATCAAAATCAACAATACGCTCTTAGAGGCCGTTGATGGTAAAAAGGAAAGGACTTTTGCCTATACCTGTGGCGATTTTACAGTAAATGGCGAAGACTTCTTTATTGATGGGCTTAAGGATGATTTGGTGGCGGCTCGAGCGGTTCGTTCAGAAATGCATACCATCGATGAAATAGACATTTATAGTATGGATAGCTATGCCATTGTAGGTGAAAGCGGTGAACAAATGATCAATTTAGTAAAACAGGCAGTCGAGAGTAATTCGCTTCTAATATTCCTATTTCACGGCGTTGGTGGTGAACACGCTATGGATGTTTCTCTTTCTGCCCATAAAGAACTTTTAGAATACTTAAAACAACATGAATCTGAAGTGTGGACAACTACGCTTATCAATGCTGTAAAAAACATAAAAAAACACCAATCTAAATAATTCAAGAAAATGAAAAATCTTTTTTACTTGCTAGCCGCGTTTCTTTTTACAGTTACGCAATCCAATGCACAGTCATGGTTATTGTCCCAGGCGGAAAGAGACAGTATAAACCAGCTTGGTCAAAGGAACCAGGAAACCATGATGAAACAGCTTGGGATTTCAGAACTTAGGCCTGGCCCAAGTGGTAATGAGAATGCCCCGAACCATGCCAATTACGATGAATCAATAGCGAATCCTTGTCCACAACTCCCAGAATTGCTGGTGACCAACAAAGGGGGGAAAGTAAAAAATGCCGATGATTGGTGGAAAAAAAGACGTCCAGAAATAGCTGAGGATTTTGAAAGGGAAGTATATGGTAGATTGCCAAAGAATATTCCCGATGTCACGTGGACCGTAAAAGTTACCGATAATGAATTTGTACGTAGAACGCCTGTAATTGTAAAACAATTGGTAGGTCATGTTGATAACAGTTCGTATCCCGAAATAGATGTAAATATCAATGCCATGCTGGTAGTCCCTACCAATGTAAAGGGACCTGTTCCAGTTTTGATAATGTTCGGCCGACCTTCTTTTCCCGCTCCGGCTCAACCGTCGTCAAAAGATATGGAAGTGTTGAATGCTTCTTTTAAGGAAATGATGATTAAGCATGACCCAAAAACGAAGGCCATTTTTGATAAATACCCAGCCTATAGTCCAATTACAAGATTACCTGGTCCAAATTTTTGGGCTCCGTTACCTGAAGGTGACCTACCCTCTACAGAACAATTATTAGCTGCCGGTTGGGGATATGTTACCCTAGAGCCAGCGAGTATACAGGCCGATAATTCAGCCGGACTTACAAGTGGTATAATCGGCTTGGTAAACAAAGGACAGCCACGAACTCCTGAAGACTGGGGTTCTTTACGGGCTTGGGCTTGGGGAGCTGCTCGTACATTGGATTATTTGGAAACAGATGCTTTGGTTAATGCTAAAAAAGTGGGAATAGAAGGTGTTTCAAGATATGGAAAGGCAGCCTTGGTAACTTTGGCTTTTGAAGAGCGTTTTGCAATTGGTCTAATTGGCTCATCAGGTAAAGGAGGGTCAACTTTGCACAGAAGAGTTTTTGGGGAGGCGGTAGAAAGTTTGACCGGTTCTGGTGAAAGTCATTGGATGGCAGGTAACTATATAAAATACGGAACAGAAAAATCTTCTTTTGGTAGAATGACAGGGTGTGACCTACCGGTAGATTCACATCAGCTAATTGCGCTATGCGCTCCTCGTCCTACTTTTATAAGCTATGGCATTCCAGAAGAAGGTGATGCAAAATGGTTGGACCAAAAGGGAAGTTATATGGCAACTATAGCCGCTGGTGAGGCATTTAAGTTATTGGGAGCAAATGACCTTGGGGTTTCCAATGATTATTTAAAGGAAGAGATGCCTCCATACAATACCGACATGTTGGATGGTGAATTGGCATGGCGCCAACATGATGGTGGTCATACGGATTGGCCCAATATGAAACATTTTATTCCTTGGGCAAATAGGGTTTTGGGTTATGAAAAATAGAATGAAAATTTTCTTTTCGAGTTTATTTTTTATTTTTTTTGTTCTGGGGGCTCAATGCCAAGAACGGGACACCTTATACTTATGGCCCACTGAAGTGCCAAATGAGCTCAATCCAAAGCATAGACCGGTACAATATCCAGATACCAGCAGGGCGGTCATTAGAATTACAGGAATCACGAATCCTTCTTTGACTGTTTTTAAACCAAAAAAGGAAATTTCAAATGGCACATCTGTAATCATTGCCCCTGGTGGAGGCTATCGATACTTGGCCATCAACATAGAAGGTTATGAAATTGCGGAATGGTTAAATACATTAGGGTTCACCGCCTTTGTTTTGGAATACAGAACCCCAGACAACAGATTGGGCGCATTAAATGACATGCAACGGGCAATTCGCTTGGTTCGTGGTAAATCGAAAGCATTAGGGTTAAATCCCAATAAAATAGGGGTCTTGGGCTTTTCGGCGGGTGGTCATTTGGCAATGTTATCCAGTTCAAATTTTAATGAGAACTCATATGAACTTTTGGATGAAATAGATAAGACATCATCCCGTCCTGATTTTGCTGTATTAATGTATCCTGCATATTTGGACCGAGGAGAAAGCAACACCTTGTCTGATAACATTCATCCTAATGAAGAAATGCCCCCTCTTTTTATTTTTGGAACATTGGACGACCCTCTTTCAAACGGGTTCTTGGTTTTGGCACAAACCTTAAAGAAAGAAGCTATTCCTTTTGAAATGCATCTACTGCCGACCGGTGGTCACGGATATGGAATGCGAAAGGGAAATCCTGCTGCCGAAGAATGGCCAAATTATTTAAAAAAATGGCTGAAAAAAACTCTCAATTAATATCTATTTCATTCCATAAATAGTAATTGGGCCATCATTATTTGCTATTAAAAAGTAATCCCTGTCGGCTACTTTTATTTTGTCCATATCCTTTACGTTTCCATTATTATAAAAACTGATATCTGTATAAGGATGTAAATCCCCTTTTTCATCACCCAGTAAAATGTAGCCTGTATTGGAATCGTACCTAATGGTTTCCACTTCTGCCTCAAAAATACCGCCTACTCCCAATACATCCATATATCCATCATTGTTAACATCATTTACAACAAAGGACATGGTTGGACCAACTTGAGCTGTAGTAGGAAGCTTCTTTATTGTAAAAGTTCCATCACCATTATTTAGAATAAATGAAGAGCTAAAAGTATATACTTCTTTATGATAAGAATTTCCAATTTCTTCTTCACCGTATATATCAATTAAACTAGAATTTGCAAATTCTTTATAGGTCTGTATTTTTTCACTAACAAAGGCATTTTGTTCCGTTGAACATTCCTTGCCCCTTACTGGAACTAATTTGCCATTATAGACTTTACTTAAAACCATATCATACGTAGCATTCCTATCAAAATTATTTCCATATATATGAAGCGGCTTTTCCTTTGTAGGATGAAATTTGTTATTGTTCCCAAGATTGCCCACTAGATAATCCATATCACCATCCTTGTCCAAATCAACTTCTTTTATAGTGTTCCACCAACCACTTGTATCTGCAAATTCTGTTAGGCTTTTTTTTGAAAAAACCCCATTGGAAAATTCAAATAAAGTTATTGGCATCCACTCCCCTACCACAAATAAATCTTTATCTCCATCACCATCATAATCGGAAAATATTAAGTTGTTCACAATTCCTACTTCTAAAAATTCTGGTGCTATGTTTTTGGTGACATCTTTGAATTTTCCATTGCTATTCTCCAAGAAATAAGACCTTGGAGCCAACGGATACTTTCCTGGAACTACATTACCGCCTATTGCCAAGTCCAAATCACCATCACCATCAAAATCAATGGATTTAACGCTTTTGGTACTTGTAATTATTTTTGGCAAACCTGAACTCTTGGAAAATGAGCCATCACCCTTATTCAAATATAACCTGTCCTGTAACAGCGGGCTGCTTTCAGCTAGTTCATACCCGCTACTGGTCACATAAAGATCTAAATCCCCATCAGAATCCGCATCAAAAAAATGTGCTCCTATATCTTCATATTTTTTTTCGGAAACAAATAATGCTTCACTTACCTTGTCAAACGCTCCACTATTTGTCTGCAAATACATTTCAGCCGGTTGGTTGAAGGCACCTCCAACAAAAAAATCATCCAATCCATCATTGTTTATGTCTGCGACCTCAATACAAGGACCTTGTTGCGACTTTTTCTGTGGCAACAATACTTGTCTTTCAAAATCATTAAACGGGTTTTCTTTATGTTTATAATCGATCCCAAAAGCTTGTGGGCTTATTGATTTAAAAGCTTGTGGAATTGTTTTTTTTATCTGCCCATCAAACTTGAACTTCTTTTTGTCAAAAACAAGTGTTTGATTTACTTCTACATTATCCATTGCCAAAACAGAGTTATCGCTCCAAACTACTTCAATTCTTTCAATTATTTCTTCATCTCCTAAACCAAAATTAAGTACTGGAGACATTGAAGATTGGTAGCCTCTGGATAAATAATGCTCTTTAAATTGTTGTTTCTCATTCGAATATACTTTTACCTTTGCGCCAATTGCATTTCTATTCTTTTCGTCTCCAATAAGTTTAAGGTTTATATAATTTGCATCGGTGTTATTCCTGTAAATTGAAGCTACTTCATCAATATTATTAATGACCAAATCCAAATCACCATCATTATCCAAATCTGAATACGCAATGCCGCTGGAGTTGACTTTTTTGTCCAACCCCCAATCTTTAGTCTTGTTGGCAAAAGTTAGGTCTCCATTATTCTTAAAAACATAATTTGCCAATTTCTCAGATGGCATAGAGGTTAAAAGATCTTCAACGGTTATATCATTACCTAATGAATCTTGTCTTTTTTTTAAAATTTTTCTATAGTCTTGGTTTCCCAGTTCATATGAAATACCGTTGGTCACAACAATGTCCTTATATCCATCATTATCAAAATCAGCAATAAGAGGCGCCCAACTCCAATCTGTCTTTGAAACTCCCGCCAATTGCCCCACATCACTAAATGACCCATTGCCGTTGTTTAAATTTAGAATATTGGACATATATGAATAATGGTAGCCCTCATTCACCATTCTCCAAAAACCTTTTGTGTTCATACTAGGCATATTCTGCTTACCCCTTATATGATCTTCGGCAGACATATCCAGTACAATTAAATCTGGTAAAAAGTCATTGTTGATATCTGCATAGTCAGAACCCATACTGGAATAAGAAGTATGTTTAATTCTTTGGTTTATCTGATTGGAAAATGTACCATTCTTATTATTGATGTACAAATAATCTGGGGTGATGAAGTCGTTGGCAACGTATACATCTGGCCAACCATCATTATTAAAATCTCCAATTGATGCACTTAAGCTATACTCTTTATTCATTATGCCAGAGGAAAGAGTGACATCAATAAATGTATTCCCGTCATTTCTAAACAAATGATCTGAGGTTTCAGAAAAATACTTTCTATCTTTTCTGTCTTCCAAGGCATTGGCATTCACAAAATCGTTCCTGTGATTAACCAAAAACATATCCAAATCTCCATCTTTGTCATAATCAAAAAAATAGGATTGAATAGAAAATCCATTATCATCCAATCCCCACTTTTGGGCCTCTTCCTTGAATGAGCCGTTTCTTTGATTTATATAAAGTCTATTTTTTCTTAAATTTTCATTGCCTAAAGAAGCAGATTTACAAACATAAATATCTAACCATCCATCATTATTTATATCAACCATAGATGCCCCAGTACTCCAACCTTGTAAATCTTCTACACCAGCATTAGTTGTAACATCTTCAAACTCCAAATTACCCTTATTAATATATAACTTATTGGATTGTTGGTTACACACCAAGTAGATATCATCAAAACCATCATTGTTTATATCACCTATAGCAACACCACCACCATTGTACGTATAAGAGTAATTAAGTCCATTAAAGGCAAAATCCTCTTTAACTGTATTCTTAAAATTTACATTGGATTTTGAACTGGCTACAAGTTCAAAAAGTTTTCCAGAGGTAGTTTTTGTCTTTTTTGATTCATTATCCTTACAACTAATGAATATTGACATAAAAGTTAAGAGGTACAAAGAAACCTTAATTTTCATAAAATTTTTCATGAGACCTAAATATAAAAAAACAAAAAATAAATTATCAAAAAAGCCGCCTACTTTCGTAAACGGCTTCAGTTGAAAATTGCTACTAACTCAATTAAAAACTATTTTTTTTAATTTACTCGCATGGATCATATTCCACTACAGAAACATCATCTACAAAGAACGTCTGTCCTGTTTCTCCCATATCAAATAACAATCTATAAACACCTGATGCTGGCTGAGGAACATCCGTTAAAACAAATGAAAAGTATGTCCAGTCCTCTGGAATGTCCATATTGTCTGAATAGAAGAAATCTGAACCGTCCCCACCATTATATTGCGACATAGAAATTCTGAAGAAACCATCAGGTCCGGCAGCTTTTGCCCAGAAACTGATTTTATAATCATTTCCTGCTTCCATATCCAATGGGTCAGAAGCCATTTGCGTATCCCATGGATTACTGGCTGCACCAGTAGCAGTCAAAGAAGCTCCACCAGATACAAACTCTGCAGTTGAAACTTCATGAGTTCCATTAAGTGATTCCCAACCTGTAAGACCGTCTTCAAAACCTCCATTGGCATTCAAAGGTGCAGACGGTGCTTCGTATTCCCTAACATTGACTGCATCCACAAAGAAAGTTTGACCTGTTTCTCCCATATCGAATAACAACCTATATACACCTGATGCAGGTTGAGGAACATCATTCAAAACAAAAGAGAAATATGTCCAGTCCTCTGGAATGTCCAAATTATCTGAGTAGAAGAAATCTGAACCGTCTCCACCATTATATTGCGACATGGAAATTCTGAAGAAACCATCTGGTCCAGCAGCTTTTGCCCAGAAACTTATTTCATAATCATTTCCTGCCACCATATCCAATGGATCAGAAGCCATTTGTGTATCCCAAGGGTTACTGGCTGCACCAGTAGCGGTTAAAGAACTACCTCCACAATAAAATTCAGTGGTAGAAATTTCATGAGTTCCATTAAGTGATTCCCATCCCGTAAGACCATCTTCAAAGCTACCATTGGCAAGGATTGAAGGAGCTATTCCTCCTCCTGCTCCTACTGCCCCAGGAACCAAACCAATATGATCTATTAAAAATGCTCCTGTAGAAGCCCCCATATCCAAAACAGCTCTGTGCTCTGGCAAATCATTAGTTACTGTAAAAGTCCAACTATAAGGCAGCCATATATCCTCTAACACTTTGTCCTCTCCATAAAAATAATCAGCACCATTACCATCCCATTGAGAAATTGAGAATCTAAAGAAAGCACCTTCATCAACAGCTTTTGCCCATAAAATTAGAGTGTATGTTTCACCAAAATTCAATTGTACAGGATCAGAAGCAAATTGATTGTCCCAAGGGTTTCCACTTGCAGGGTCAACCCTCATAGATCTTCCTCCTCCATAGGCGTCTTCTCCAACTACAGCTGTCATTCTATCACCTCCATTTAATTTTTCCCAGCCAGGGAAATCATCCCCAGATCCATCTTGCATTTCTCCATTGGTCAAAACACTTTCACGCGCCATAAAACCTGTTGTAGCAGTAGTTTCTCCATGAATTGAAGATATACCTATTTCCAAAAATTCATCATCTGCCAGTCCGCTTGGAACTGTTACAACCAATTCGGTTGGTGAATTAGACGTTATTGTAGCTGATACACCATCAATTGTAACCACTGGAGTGTATTCAGAGTTAAAACTTAGTCCTTGAATGACCAAATCGCCTCCAACAGGTACAAAAGCATCAAACTTTTGGATAACTGGTATAGGTCTTAGCAATACTTCAAAAGGAGCAGTTACTCTATAGTTATTAGCCATTGCAAAAGTGATGGTGTTATTACCAATCTCAGCACCTTCAGGGACATTAAAGGTAATTATGTCGCCATTCAATTGAAAACTAGCCTGTACATTACCTACAAATATAAATTGTATGGTATTAAAATTGGTGCCTGTAATAGATACTGGGTCACCAGGAAAAGCACTAGTTACATCAAAACTATTTACCTCAACATCTGGTGCAATAAAATCGTCTTCTTCGCAATTGGTCAGTCCAAGCCCCATTAAAATAGCCAAGAAACCAATTAATATTTTTTTATTCGTTTTCATAATATCTAAATGTATATTTATATTAATAACCAGGGTTTTGTTGACTACCAGTTTGATCTATAAAAGATAATGGTATTGGCCATAACCTGTGTCTATCCTGTACATTTGGAGAAGCATCCACATTATGCATTTGAACTCTTTCAACCAATATGTTATTTCTTTTTAGAAAAGACCAGCGATGCCCTTCATGCCCTAATTCTCGAGCATGCTCCTCAACTATATCTTCCAATGTTATACTACTGAAATTCCCAGATGTATCACCGTAAGCTCTTTCTCGTAAAACATTCAATAATTGCATTGCCCTAGCTGCATTTCCAGCTTTAAAGTGTGCCTCCGCCCCAGAAATGAAGGCATGAGAATATCGGTAAACAATAATGTTTCTCCAACCCTCTGCTTGTGCTACTGTTCTACCCAGTGAACCATCTTCCCAGGTTTTAATGGTAGTTGGTTCTACATATCTCCATTCTCTGCCTTCGGTTGGCCATTGTTCTTGTAAGTGATCTAGTGTAACTACATCACCTAAATTTACACCGTCAGGTAAATTTTCAGCATCATCAAAAGTCCATTCCAACTTATGCCATGCAGCTATTCTGCCGTCTGCTTCATCCATAACATCTCCATCATTATCAGTATCAAACAATGTCCAATAATATGCAGATGGCGATAATCTTGACCAAGGACGTCCTCCGTTTTCCATTGTTCTAGCAACTCCATTAACCCTGTCATATAAAGGAACAAATTGTTGAGATTGCCATTGTACTGTTTCTGGAATTGCTTGGTCAAACCCAATTGAAAAAACAACCTCATCATTTGTCTCGGTATCGCCTTCTAAACCAAAAATATTGTCCAAAGGCTGTAACAAATACGATGCGTCAGCAACTAGCTCGTCTGCTGCTGTTGCTGCTGCTGCGTTATTACCCAAATCTAAATTAGCTTCGGCCAATAATATTAAAGTTAGTCCCCTTGTAGGTCTTTCAATAGGCTCCACAATATTCGGATCAACCTCAGCTCTAGTTCTAATTATCGGAAGGGCCTTGTTCAAATCAGAAAGAATTAAACTGTATACTTCAGAACTTTGTCTTTGTTCTGTTTCAAATTGTGGACCATCTTTGTCCAAATCCCTTACGTCTATAATAGGAATATTATCAAATCTACGCACTAATTCTAAATACAGGTAAGCACGCATGGTGTACGCCTGGCCTAAATTGTCAGCACCAGTTTCACCCAGTTCGGCAACAGGTAAATCCCCAAGTGCCGAAATAATTGTATTGGCAAAAACAATACCGTTGTAGTGTCTGTTCCACAAAGATTCTATTTGCTCACTCTGAGCCGAAAAGTTTCCATCATAAGTATTCATTCCAAACAAACCAGAAGCTGGCTCATCTGCTAAATGTGTACCGTTTCTTACAATATCAGTTCCGCATTGCCTGTTGACCGATACCCTAATATCGCTGAAAATGCTTTTTAATTCCGTTACAGCACCTTCAACAATAGCTTGCGCTCCTTTTGCTGTTTGAGCCGAATCACTACCGGATAAAGAGGTTACACGATCTACCTCTAAAATATTCTCTTCACAACTTTCAGTTATAAATGCAACTGAAATCAATGTTATTAATGTTAAAAATTTATTTAATCTTTTCATGATTTTTTTTTTTTAAAATGTAAGATTAACTCCTAATGACCAGTTTCTTGATATAGGATATTGACCTGTATTTGTCTGCTCAGGAGAATAGGCATTTGTATAATCTGTCCAATATTTTAAGTTATTACCTCGAATAGAGAATTTAAGATCACTTATAAAGGTTTTGTCTAAATACTTATTTGGAAAATTATAAGATAATGATACATTACGCAATGCAACAAAACTTGCATCTTCAACGTGAATGGAATTTCTAAACTGACCTCCATTGGTCAAATGTGTACCATCACCCACTCGTGGATAATCATTGGTAGGATTTTCTGGAGTCCAGTAATTAATATTTACAGTATTTCCTCTTGTTTGGTTATATGATCCATAAATTCCATTAATTCTTGACACTCCTTGAACTGCCTCTAATAGAACAGATAGTTCTACATCCTTATATCTAATTACATTATTAAATCCTCCATACCAATCTGGAGTTGGGTTTCCTAAGAATGTTCTATCATCAAAATCGATATTTCCATCTCCATTGATATCGGCATATTTACCATCACCGGGTGCTGGAGTATTACCAAAATGAGTAACAGCTGGTGTTTCATCTAATTGATATACGCCTTCATATTCAAACCCATAAATTTCTCTAATATCCTGTCCAATAAACCATCCATTATCAACATCGTCGTTTTGACCGGTAAGTGTTGTATTTAAACTAACTATTTCGTTTTTACTTTTAGCCCAATTAACTGTAGCGGTCCATCCAAAATCATCTGTACTAACAATATCGGCTTTCAAAGAAACTTCAACACCCTCGTTCTTGGTTTCACCAATGTTAGAAGGATAGAACTCAAATCCATTATTGAGTGCGGGAGGTATGTTTTGGAAAAGAAGTAAATCTGTAGTATTAGTTCTATACACTTCTACCGATCCTGAAATCCTATTGTTAAAAAATCCAAAATCAAGACCCGCATTTAACTGCTTACTAGTTTCCCATTTTATGTTTTTGTTACCAGCAACATTATTTTGTCTAAATGCAGTTGTACCATCTAAAAGAGTAACCAATTGGCTACCTGGCGTTGCAGAAAACGAGGGTACATTGTCATTACCCAATTCACCGTAACTAAATCTGAACTTTAATTGATTCAAAGCATCTCCACCAAACCACCAGTTTTCATTATGTACATTCCATGCAACGGCTGCAGAAGGAAACCAGCCTATTCTATTATCACCTTCAAATTTAGTAGAAGCATCACGTCTTAAAGTTAATGTAAGACTGTATTTTCCACCATAGTTATATCCTAACCTACTGGCAAGATACAGTTTACCCCAATCATCTGATTGAAGTTGAAACCTTTCCATTGCTTGTGGTGCAGCACCTATTCCTAGATATCCTAATTCATCGGAAGCCGTATTTTCCCCAAACATAATGCTACGTCTCCATTCAAATTGCTGAAACCCAAAAACAAAGTTTGCATTGATGCCATGATCGCCCCAATTCTTTTTATAGGTAAGAATGTTGTCAAGCAAATATGTAGTTGACTCTGTATCTTGAATTTCACCTTCGTTATTGGCCCCATCGGTAAATTGACTACTTCTAAATTCACCCGTAAACTCATCACGCTGTTCTACAAAAGAGTTAAGATTATAGGTTAACCCGTCCGCTAATTGCATTTCTATATATGGGTTAATATAAATTCGATCTACTTTTCTGTCAAAAAGACCTTCTTTTAATTGATGTAAGGGATTTATTGCAAATCTATCTTCGGTAGTAAACTTTGTAAAGTTACCTTCCTCATCATACAGATTGCCATATGGAGAAGTCCCAACCGCTGCATTTAAGGTCAAGTCTAACTCTATTGCCCTTTGATCAGCCTTGGATTTAGAAAACTGTACTCGAGAACCAATCTTAAACCAATCGTTAACATTTAATTCTCCATTAAATCTAAAAGAAACCCTATTGTAATCAGCCCCATCAACAGGACCTGTTTCATTATATATATTTCCACCTAAATAGAAATTTCCAAGTTCTGATCCACCAGTGAAAGTTACTCCAGCTGTATTTTGAATACCAGTTCTTAACACTTGGTCCAACCAATTTATTTCTTTACCAGCTATATAATTTGGATATTCAACAGTGGCATCCAACAAACCTAAAATGGTAGCAGGATTGGGCGCATTGGGGTCTCCCGCCTTAGAAATGTCAATAAAAGTTCTAAGCAGTTGATCACCAGTCATAACTGCTGGCCTTTGAGCCAAATCAACAAAACCGGTTGATGTACTTACTTTAACTTGTGTTCTACCAGATTTTCCACTTTTTGTGGTAATAAGGACAACACCATTGGCTCCAGAAGTACCATATATAGAAGCAGATCCTGCATCCTTTAAAATATTGATACTTTCAATATCATCTGAATTAAATTCTGACAAACTCTGATTCACTAAAGGCACACCATCCACAACAATTAACGGTGTGTTATTTTGATCTATAAGCTCACTACCATTAGTTGAAGCCCCAAGCGAATTGTTACCCCTGATTTTAAAGGTTGGTGATGAACCAGGTGTACCAGAAGATCTAGTTACCTGTAGACCAGCTACCTGGCCTCTAAGAGATTCCACAACATTTGGAACAGGTGCTTTACCTATTTCCTCTACATCTACAGTAGTAATTGCCCCAGTTACATTTGCTCTTTCCATAGTTCCGTAACCAACAACAACAACCTCTTCTAGCTGTTGTAAATCTTCAACCATTTTAATGTCAATGGTACTTCTACCTCCAACAGAGATTTCTTGGTTAACAAAACCTATGTAACTAAATTGCAATACGGCATCGGATGGAACAGTAATAGCATAAAGTCCATCAAAATCTGTGGTAGTTCCTGTAGCAGTCCCTTTAACCACAACACTCACCCCAGCCAAAGGAAAGTTTGAATCATCTGTAACCGTTCCGGATACAGAAACATCTTGAGCACTTAATGAATACGATAGCACCAAAAAGAAAAACAGGAAGTGCCATTTCCTATTCACAAGAATGTTTCTCATTAAATAATTGGTCATGTTGTTAAGTTTTAAATTTAATAAGTTAGTTTATGAGGTTTCAACAATAAAACCTAGGTATTATTTTTAATGTGATAAATATACATAAATATTCAAATTATGCAATCGATTGCGTAAAAAATTTGTAAACCAAGCAATATCTTTAAGTAAATTAAGCTTTAGGTTTACACTTAATTTATTTTATATCAATGAGTTACAATAATTTTAGTATGAGAAAATATCAATAGATTATTTAAAAAGAACGAGAAGATCGTTCCAATATGAGAAGGTTTTTATTTACAATAAAAAGAATAATTAGGTATTAAAACATCAATTATTTAAATAAGCAGCATCTAAAATGGTATTATAATATTTAAATTCTAATAAAAAAGTAATATTACATATGAGTTAAATTTCATTTTACCTGTAAAGTGTAAAATGCCCAACATATTGATGCTTGTTGGAATCATTGGCATTTACAACATACCAATAATCACCTGAGGGAAGTTCGCTGCCTTCATATTTTCCATCCCACTTTGATACTTGATCTAATATGGCAACAACTCTACCATAACGATCATATATTTTAACATCCACATTGGCAAACATTTCTCTGTTACGTGGATACCACTCATCATTCATATTGTCCCCATCTGGAGTAAAATAATTTGGAATATCCAACATACCTGTAAAATTGAATGGCATCATTATGGTTGCAGTACATCCGTTCTGGTCTATTACAGTAATGGTAACTGTATCGTCCATATTAATAGTATACACATTATTCTCACCAGATGATTCTCCTTGGAAAAAATATTCATATCCTCCAAAACCACCAGCAGCTATGGCTGTAATCTCGTTAGGACCAGTTGTTGTTGCCTCTAAAGTTAAGGGATCGTATGCATCTATTGTAAATTCTGCCATTGCCACACAACCGTTCTCATGATAAATATATACGGTATGGTCACCAGGTGCCAAATCTCCATAAGTTCTAGTTGTAGAAGCCTCAAGAACATCATCAACATCTAAAGAAAATAGGAGTGACGGCAATAGACTATCATCCAACATTTCAATAGTTGTAGTGCTGTTAGGGAAAATACCATCACAGCCATATTGCACAATCGGTTCCGCAACCAAATCTACCCCAATTCCTACTGGTACAATTACATTAGTTTCACACCCTTGGGAATCTCTTATAAATACTACATGTGTTTCCCCTCCACTAAGATTATCCAAAAACAAAGAGTCATTCTGAACAAAATCAGCATCATCTGCAGAATCTACACTTGTATAGTATGGCGGTGTTCCTCCAAATACTTCCAAAGTAATGGTGCCATCATTATCTCCTAAACAGGTTTCTGGGGTAGAGCTTGCGACTCCACTTACTAAGGCCATTGGCTCTAAAATTTCCAAGGTTTGGGTAATTGTACAACCTAATTCATCCTGTACAATGATTTCATATACTTGGGGTGCTAAGTCTGTAAATGTTTTTCTATTAGGGAACATGGGGTCATCTCCTTCAAAAAATTCACTTAAATTTTGTGAAATAGCATATCTTATATTACCTGTACCTCCACTGGCTTCAATGGTGATTTGACCATCCATTTCACCATTACAACTAACAGGAAACGCTTCAACATATTCTAATACCAAAGGAGGTTTTGGTTCTATAACAATAGGTGTAGATATTGCTGTACAACCACCACTTTGTGCATAAACATAATAAGTTCCAGGACCTAAGTCTCTAAAAATTCCTGAGGATTGTGCCGTTCTCACAGTATTTGATGCTACTGGATTTGGTGGTGTATTGGAGTTTAATAATGTATAAATGTAATTTCCTATTCCTCCAAAAGCTTCTGAACGAATAATCCCTGTCGCCTCACCAGCACAATTTATTGTTGCATTTGTTAAATCCAAGGAAATAACCAAAGGCAATGCCGCATCAAGAGATATTTGGTTGGATTTTTCAAAAGGACATCCATTTGAGTTTTGTACATCATATTGGAATGGTCCTGGGTCTATTGTTATATCTGCTGGAATTTGAACACTAGCTACTCCACTACCAAAAGGCAAGAACGGGTCTGTTGTGCCTGCCCTTCTGTAAAAGTAATCTAGTCCAACTTCAGGGTTTGTAACGGTTAATTCCATAAGACCCACGTCACCACAACCAGGAGGTTGCAACTCAACCAATTCAGCTACAACAACTTCTGGATCCATTACTGTAATAGGAATTGTGGTATAACTACAATCCCATCCATCAAATACAGTAATTGTATAATCTCCTGCAGAAAGGTTTGCAAAAGTAGGTGTTGTTTGCAATCCACTGGTAGAACCATCTATCAATCTATTCAATTGAAATAAATAATTACCTGTTCCTTGACCTCCCGTAATATTGTATGCTTCTATAATCGCATCATTATCATTATTACACTGTAATGGGCTAACAACTTGTATATCTGAATAAATGGCTGTCGGCGGTAATAAATCAATTGTATTAGATGATATACATCCTAACACATCACGAATATTTATTGTATGAATACCACTAGACAAATCTGTAAATATATTATTAGTATTAGGGAAATCTTGAATAACAGTTGTTCCATCTGGAGCAATTACCTGATATTCATACCCTCCCCAACCACCATCTCCAGTAGCAGTTATTTCTCCTAAACCAGGAACAGCACATGTAACTTCGGAAGTTTGTTGCAATGCTACTGTAAGTGCTCTATCTGGAGAGGTCACTGTTGCTACATTACTAACTGTATCGCAAAAAGGAGTGTCCAGTGCCTCTACTCTAACCACCAAATTCCCAGCTGGAAGCCCTGTTATTATTTCTGGCGTAGCAATAGGTGTTGTGGTATCAAAGGTTCCTATTACACCAGTAGTAGTTTCAACCCCAGTGTTATCTCTAGAGAACACCTCATAATTATACACACCTACATAATTATTTATTTCAATGCTTATTTCCCCATCATTTCCATTAAAACAGGTAACCGGTCTATGTTCAGCAATAATGGCTTCTATTGTGTTATAATCTGGAACATTTACAATAGGAGTTAAATAATTACAACCTCCCAGACCTAGATCTCTTACTGCAAAAATATAGTCTCCTGGCGTGCTAATATCCCATGTAACAGTATCTGTACCTCCAGAACTTCTGGGAGCTTCTGATCCCAATGGAAGAATTTCAACTTCATAATTACCCGCACCTTCATTAACTATTATATCTATAGTTCCGGGATTTACACCAACACCAGTAGCATCACAAGTAATTGGGTTTACGTTAAAACTGAATGTTAAATCTGTTGGAGTGTTTATGGTAAAGGTATCTGTTATTTCACATCCATTTTGATCTCTTGCTGTTATGACTATGGTACGATCTACTCCATTGTCTACAACTTCAAAAATATTACTTGTTTGAAAATTTGTACCATCAAAAGCTGCTGTACCATCATCCATACTATAGGTATATGGAGGTGTACCTGTCAAGGTTCCTGAGCCATCTCCATTGGTATCGTTAAATACAGTAATTATTGATGTGTTGAATTTGTTGTTATTGGGGTCACATGTAAAATCTGTATTTGTTGTATTAATTAAAAAATCTGGCGGGTTTATAATAATGATGTCCAATGAACGGTCAGCACATCCTCTTTCCGATACTACCTCAGCTTGGTAAGTACCATCTGTTAATCCAACAAACAACGGAGAAGTTTGTGGCCCATGAAGAACAGTACTAGTGGCTCCATCATATAATGTATAATAAAATGGGCCATCCACATCAGTTCCTGCTTGTAACTCTATTGTGATGCTTCCATCACCAGCATTATAACATGTAACATCATTCTTTGGTGTAGATGAAATTACTGGGGACACAACCAGAGATACATTTACGTCCACATCATCTGTACATAATGGTAATGTGTTAGAATCCAAATCAGTCACCACAATATTATAATTATCTGGCAACAAGCCTGTAAATATATTTGAGCTTTGTGGTGGGCCCATATCCACTAATGTATCCCCATCCCTTAATTGATATTCAAAATTACCACTACCTCCCGAGGTATTTACTGTGATAACACCGTCACCGGCATTACATGTAGGCTCTGTTGTGGCACTTGCAGTAATAGAGAAAAAGTCAAATACCTCAGCTATTACCGTATTTGTACACCCATTACCATCTCTTACTATTATAGTATACGTACCAGGGTTAGGAACTACAAAGTTTGGGCTATTTTGAAAACCACCCCCAATATCGTACTGAAAAGTATCTTCTGGTAGACCTGATCCTGTTGTTAGAGGAGAAGTTATATTTACTGTATAATTGTTTACGGCTATACATTGATTGACCACATTTACTGTTGGCGTAGGAACTCCTGGCCCTTCAGTCACTGTTACGGTGGTAAAACTAATACATCCGCTCGCATCCCTTACGTAGAAGTCATAATCTGAAGGGTAAGGGATTCCAATTTCATATGTTGTGTTTGAGCTATATGCCCCTGAGGCCGGAGCGGGGTCACTGGTCGGAACATATGCAAATTCATAAGGTGCAGTACCCCCATTGGCTCTTACCGTAATCAAAGCACCAACATTACAGGTAGCTGGTATATTACCATCTATAACTACTGTCGGAATATCTTGAGTGATTGTTACCAAAGCACTAGCACTACAGCTTGTATTGTCATCATTAACTAAGATTTGATAATTTCCTGCCTGCAATCCAGTCAAGGTATCACTATAAGGTATTGTCTCATTGGTAAAGCTAATAGGCCCTCCCACAATACTTCCAGTATCTGTATTTTGTATCTGAATGGTAAAATCTGCCGGGCTTGGAGTAATTCCACTAATGGTATAAGATATTTCGCCATTTCCACTAACATCACATGATGCAGTAGTAGCTGTTGCCGCAATTGCAATTGGACTTGGTGATATAATAGGTGGAATTTCTTCTATATAAGTACATCCCAAATTATCTTGCACTTCAACAAAATAAGTTATTCCATATGCAATTTCTCCTGAAAAATCATGTGTATCTGCATCCACGTTTGGAGAAACCAATGGATTGCCTACCAATCCTATTAAATAAGGGCCTGTACCGCCAACAATATCTACTTCATATGTAAAGAAAGGTGTTGTACAATCTGGTGGTGGAACAACATTCACAGGCACTAAATCCAATTGATTCTGTACAATAGTCACTACATCCCTATCCTCACATCCGGTAGCATCTGTAGTTACTACTGTATAGGTTCCCAAAGGAGTATCGGGGAAGTTGGCTGTGGTAGCTGCAGTAGGACCAACGGTGGCTATAACTATTCCATTAATATCTTCCAACGAATATGTATAATTGGCAGTGCCGCCCGAAACTGCGGTAACATCAATAATTCCTTCTACTGCACCTGAAGAACAAACAGCATCAGTGGGTACAACTGTAGCGTCAATTGGGGTACTAGTTCCTATTGTTGCAGAAAGCAAAGGACTTTCACATCCTCTACTATCTCGTACCATAAAATCATTATAAGTACCTGGTGCATACCCAGAAAATACATTTTGCGTGGCGTATGTTGTACCACCATCATTACTATATTCATATGGAGGAATACCTTGGGTTGTATCTGCTGTTACCACTACTACCCCACTTGTTGGGTCTCCACAAACAGTATCTTGACCTGTAGCTGTACCAGCAATCGTTTCAGGAGGAGATATTGTAACCACATTGGTTTCAGTGACACACCCTCTAACATCATATACTTCAAACTGAAAAGTGGTATCTGTAATAATAGAGCCATCATTGGGAATACTATAAACAAAAGAGTTTCCACTTATGTTGGTTGTAGTTGCTGAATAAGGTGCTCCATTGATGCTTACTTCATAATAGTCATAACTTCCTGCAGAAGTATATCCATTACTAATATTTACTTGTATTTGAGCTGCCGGGCCACCGCAATCTAGTTCTTGGATAATTGAAGCAGTTGTAGTTATTTCTGGTGCAATCGTTATTAACACATCATCCCTACAATTATTGGCATCTCTAACCTCTACATCATAATTTCCTGGAGTAAGGCCAGCAAATGAATTTCCTGCCTGCCATATACTATTATTGATTCTATATTCATAAGAGCCTGCTCCTCCAGTTGCATCTACAACAATTGAGGCTGCATCAACATTATCAAAGCAATAATCCGTTGCTGCATTAACAGAAATAGTCGGAGACGACAGGGGTGTTAATATAAAACTATCTGTTAACGTACATCCATTCGCATCATTTACACTTACTTGATAAGTTCCAGCTTGTGATAAATTAGAGAATGTATTGTTATTTGTTGGACCTAGAGTGGAGGTATCGGGCAATGTCAAAGTATATCTATTACCACCCCATCCTCCTGATGTATTTATAGTTACACCACCAACATTTCCATTTTGGCAATCCATTGGAACTACTGATAAACTATCTATAGTAAATGCTACAGAAGGTTCCTCTATAACTAAAGTAGCAGTATCTGTACAGTTTGTATCCTCATCAGTTACTGCAATAACATAACTACCTGCCGCTAATCCTGTTAACGGAATTAAGCCCGCTGTTTGCCCTGTAATTGCTGGTGCAGCATCTATACTATAACTATATGTACCATTAAAACCATCTACAAGAAAACGACCTTCACCATCACTATCTCCAACACATGTAACACCACGTGTAGCTTGGGCTTGGGCAGAAATTGAACTAATATCTGTAATAGCAAAATTTTCATCATACGAGCAACCAACATTATCTGTAACTCTAAAGGTATAAGTTCCCAATGCCAAACCAGTAAATACATTACTAGCTCCATTATTTATAGCGCTTGGGCCTGGAGCAACAATTTCATATGTATATGGCGCGGTACCATCTGTAACTGCCAACGTTACAGAAACTGTACCCGTAAGACAATCGATATTGGATATGGTAAAATCTAAATCTGTTGGTTTATCTAAAGGAGTAAAAGTTATTGGTGTCAATGGCTGTACACAACCATTGGCGTCTCTTACCAAAGCGGTATACGTACCAACTCCTAAATTTGTAAAAACTGATGTGCCACTAAAACCTGCACCAATGCTATACTCATAGCCTCCTGCCCCACCAGAAACTCCGGTAATACTTATTTGCCCACCATTCTCATTAGAACATGTTGGGGATGCATCAATATTCGCAGTTCCAGAAATAGTTGATAAAGTTCCAATTACGGCAGTATCAATAATATCACAAGAAAAAGCACCTTGCTCATACCTTATTACTACATTATATGTGTTTGGAGCTAGGCTACTAAATACATTACTAACTTGAAATGTTGATCCTCCATTAATACTATATGATAAATTATATCCATTGGTATTTGAAACATTAATGGTAATACTACCATCGTTAGCTCCACCACAATTTCCATCATTGGGTGTTATCGTATATGTTGGGGCTGGTATATTTTCTACATCAACAGCTGCTGTATGAGTACATCCGTTAGCATCTTCTACCAAAATTGGATAATTGCCCGCAGATGTCACAGTAAACGTAGTAGAATTTGTATAAGTGGAGCTATAGCTAGATCCGCCATCCAAACTAAACCTATAAGGTGCTGTACCACCAGAAGTATTTATTGTTACATCTACAGATGTCGCACCACAACCAAAACTATCAGTTGCAGTAGCCGATATATCTAATGGACTAATTCCACTTCCAATTACTATTGGGTCACTGTTAATGTCTTGTGTAATAAGTTCTGAACAATCATTGGTTTCAACTCTAATACTGTATGTTCCAGAACTAACATTGGCAAACGTATAGGTATCAGAAGCATTTGGACCAAAAGTATCCACCGTAACTCCGTTTTTTATAAGTCTGTATGTATAAAAACCAGGAACATCAAAAACTTGAACATCTATACTGCCCAACTCTCCACTACATAAAATATCATTTGCAACAACTTCTGCTCTAATATCTGAACTATCAATGGTCACGGTGTTAGATGGGAATAAACATGCTGTAGCAGAAACATTTTTTAAACGAACCCAAACCATATAGTCGCCAGGAGTGGTAACATCAAAATAAGGCGTGTCTTGATAAGGTCCAGTGGAATTATTTAAGCTATATTCATATCCTGCAGGAACATTTGTAATTTCTACTCTCCCTGGGTTTCCACAAACAATATCTTCCTTTATAACCTGTGGATCTAATGGGTTTAAAGAAGATTTAAAATAAAAATATTCTCCAGAATCAACTCTTACTCTAAATTCTCCTCCTGAGTCTAAATCATAAGTAGCGTTTGTACCTACAGTATTCCACGTACAGGTTGAGTTGGTTGTAGGGCAATCTGCAATAACTGATGTTGCACAACTACCAGAATCTAATTTTTGCCATTGGTAAGAACCTCCACTTTGACTTAAGCTTATTGTTCGGATATCACTTGTACCACACAAAAAGAACTTAGCTAAAGTACTACCATCATTTGGACAGACAACTTCTTCATTGGCGCCTTGTATAATTGTCATATACATTGGGGCACTGGTATATATAGAAGTGTTTATATTTTCTGAAGGAATAAATGAATCCTCAGAATTAGTATTTAATTCAGGAGTAATCTTCTCTGGGGTAGAAACAACCATTACATCGGTAATTTCAACGAACAGATTAAATACTTTAGAATTTGCTATCGCTGTAGAACATATTATTGATATAGCTATCAACAATAGAGCATACATAGGATGCCTTGTTTTTTTAGGAAGCATAGGTTAAGTCAGTTTTTAAGAATACTTGTTTGATTTGGGCTCAACAATATTCTTTGGTGTAATTATTTAAACTTATAATTTCTAGTTATATTTAAACAAAAATTTATTTATTCCTTATTAATAATTCTAACGTAAAGAAATGAAAATTAGTGTTGTATGTACCTATTTATTCGTTGTAATGACCTCTCTGTCTTGTGCCCAACAGGCGAAAAACAAAGCGAAAACCCCTGAAAATATTGACTTTATCGCTGAAATGGTCGTAGATGGTCTTTCCGTTCCATGGGGGATGGCATTTTTACAAGATGGCAGCCTTTTAATATCTGAACAATCAGGCGAATTAATTCGTTTTAAAGATGGGGAAAAAACTACTGTTTCTGGTGTTCCAGAAGTTTATTTTAGAGGTCAGGGTGGGCTTTTAGATTTGGAATTACATCCAGACTATGAAAATAACGGTTGGATATATATTTCCTATTCCTCTACTGAAGGTGAAGAAAAAGGAGGTAATACTGCCATTATGAGAGCTAAATTGAAAGGTAATTCTTTAGTAAACCAAGAGGTTTTGTACAAAGCTACTCCTAATACTACCAAAGGACAGCATTATGGTTCTAGAATTGAATTTGACAATGACGGATATTTGTTTTTTTCAGCAGGAGAAAGAGGAGAAAGAGATGTAAATCCTCAAGATATAACACGTGACAATGGAAAGATATATAGAATTCATGATGACGGGAGCATTCCGACCGACAATCCATTTGTAAACAATGAAACCGCTAAAAAAGCTATCTATAGTTATGGACACAGAAACCCCCAAGGATTGGTTAAAAACCCTGTAACTGGAGAAATTTGGGACCATGAACACGGCCCAAGAGGTGGAGATGAAATAAACATAATAAAACCTGGAAAGAATTATGGTTGGCCAGTAATTACCTATGGGATTAACTATAGTGGCACTCCAATTACTGACAAAACTGAAATGGACGACATGGAACAGCCCATTCACTATTGGGTACCTTCAATTGCGCCAAGTGGTGTAACTTTTGTAACATCGGACATTTATCCAGATTGGAAAGGTAATTTATTAGTAGGATCATTGGCATTTCAGTATTTAGAACGATTAGAGATGGATGGTGAAAAAGTAACCAACAGAACAAAACTTCTAGAAGGTATGGGAAGAGTTAGAAATGTAAGACAAGGACCAGATGGTTATATTTATGTAGCCATTGAAGGAAAAGGCATTTATAAATTGATTCCCAAAACCTAACTTTGGCAGAATAATTGCTCTATTAAGATTAATCACTAAAAAACATTATGAAACAGTTTTTCATTGGCTACGTATTGGTAGTAGGAATTCTATTCAATATCATATTTCAAGATAAAGAAATGGAAGAAAGTATTGCACGCGGAAGTGAAATCTATGCAGATTTCTGTGTTACATGCCATTTAGATACAGGGGAAGGCGTAGAAGGTGTTTTTCCTCCATTAGCAAAATCTGATTATTTGATGGATAATAGGGAGAAAAGCATCTTCGGCATAAAATATGGTCAAACTGGGGATATAGTGGTCAATGGAGTTACCTATAGTAACACCATGGTATCACCAGGGTTAGAGGATGAAGAAATAGCTGATGTAATGAACTATATTACCAATTCTTGGGGCAATAAAAATGAAAAAATGGTAACGCCAGAAGAAGTAGCCGCTATTAAAAAATAAGTTATTCTCTAGAGTCTTCCCATATTAATTTTTCATTTGTCCTATCATCAAAAAAGTCTGGACAAAGTCCATCACCGCTCCCGGTAATTCCACCATCTGGAGAGCAGATTGCTTTGCAGTTTTGATCATATAGTGTGCTACTTATGTCACAGCATCTAGACGAAATAAAATAGACCAACTCACCTTTATATTGATAGCTATATATCTTTGAGGGTGGGTTCCATACAGGCTCATTTTCTATATCACTTATTTTTTGATTGATGCAATCTGGAGTATTGGCTTCTATTTCCTCTTTTGGGTTATTAGAATCACAACCTAACAACTCAACAAAAATCAATAAAACAAACACAACTCTTTTCATAACCTCTATACTTAAAAAGCGAAAATTACTTTAATGCATCAATTGCCTTTTTTACCGAACCATATTCCTTAAGGGCTGCTTCGGCATCATTATAGCTTAATTGAAGCTCTTCTATAAGATAACGGGTTCCCCTATCTACCAACTTATTATTGGTCAATTGCATATTGACCATTTTATTTCCTTTTACACGACCTATTTTAATCATTAAGGCCGTAGAAATCATATTTAAAGCCAATTTTTGAGAAGTACCGCTTTTCATTCTAGTACTACCTGTAACAAATTCTGGTCCCACATTAATTTCTATAGGAATTTCCACTGCTTGGGATAAAGGAGATTCTGGATTGTTGGTTATACATGCAGTCAATAAACCCTTTTTCTTTGCTTCTTTTACCCCTCCTATAACATAAGGAGTCGTGCCAGAAGCTGCAATTCCCACTACAGTATCATTTTCCGATATATCAAATGCTTTTAAATCTTTCCAGGCCTGGTCGGTATTGTCTTCAGCATTTTCAACTGCTTTTCTAATCGCAGAATCACCACCCGCAATTATCCCTATCACCCTGTTGAAAGGCATTCCAAAGGTTGGTGGAATTTCCGATGCGTCCAAAATTCCCAACCGACCACTAGTACCAGCACCAATATAGAAGAGTCTTCCGCCTTTAATGAATCTTTCTACCAAGGCGTCTACCAATTTGGTAATCTGTGGAATTACCAATTTAACCGCATTTGCCACTTTCTCATCTTCTTTGTTCATATTTTTAAGAATGGACAAAGTTTCCATTTTTTCCAAATTATCATGGTTTGAAGCTTCTTCGGTAATTTTCTTAAAATTGGACATATATTCTATAAAAGTTGAATGTTTTGGTTTTTTAATGATTTTAATAATGGGTCGTCTGCATCTAACTCCGTAATGATAGTATCTATTGCACTAACATCACATGTTTTATAACGATGTTGGGAATTCAATTTTTCTGAGATAGATAAAAGCACTGTTTTTTTTGATGCATTAATGACTGCTTTTTTTACCTGTACAATATCGTAATCAAACTCAGTCAACCCATACACAGGATCCACATAGCCTGTACCTATAAATCCATAATCCACCTTGATATTGGATAAATTATGAACAGCACCAGCACCAATACTTATCTGAGCATCCTTGGATAATTGGCCGCCAATAAAGATAACCTCAACATTTGGTTTCTTAAGTAATTCCAATGCCACTGGTAAACTCAATGTAAAACATGTAAGAGAAAGTTGGTCTGGTAGTTGGTTAACCAATTCTACACAGGTTGTACCACCATCAATTAAAATAACACTACCATTCTTTAACAACTTAATTGCCTTTTTGGCAATAGATGTTTTCTCTTCCTGCTTATAAATGTTGCTATTCTTTGCGCTGTTATTAATAAAACCCAATGATATTGCTCCACCATGGACTTTTCTCAGTCTATTTTCAGCATCAAGTTCCTTTACGTCCCTCCGAATGGTATCTATGGAAACATCAAGATTTTCTGCTATATCGGTGAGCAATACCCTGTTGTGCAACGCTACTTCGTTCAATATAGTTTTATGCCTTTCTTCTTTAAGCATTTATTCAATTTTTATAACCAAAACAAAGATAATAAAATAATCCACTTGCTGTTTTATGCTATTTAAATATTAAATAAATGTTATTAATTGCAAAATAATGCATTTAATAACCGCAAAAAACAGCATATAATAAATTATTTGCCTATTTTTGCAATATTAAACATCAATTTAGTTCAACCTATCTAAGTCCGTATGAAAACAGTATTAGAAAAAGAAGGCATTGACATAAGTTATAAACCTGTTGGCCAATTTGAAGAAACTCGTTTTGAAAAAATTCATAACGTAATTTTTTCAGATTCAAATGAAGCTTCTATTAAAGTTGCTCAAGAAATTGCCGCACTGATTCGTAAAAAACAAGTCAACAACAAAAAATGTGTTCTGGGACTTGCTACTGGCTCTTCCCCTATACGTGTATATGCGGAATTAGTTAGAATGCACAAAGAAGAAGGGCTAAGCTTTTCCAATGTAATTACTTTCAATCTAGATGAATACTTACCAATGGATAAAAGTAACGAGCAGAGTTATTGGCATTTTATGCATGAACACTTATTTAATCATATTGACATTCCATCTGAAAGCATAAACATTCCAGATGGCACAGTAACTGGAAAAAATGTAATAAAGTTTTGCTTGGCTTATGAAAAAGCTATAAAAAAGACCGGTGGTTTAGATTTTCAATTGTTAGGTATTGGGCGTACAGGGCATGTTGGTTTTAATGAACCAGGGTCGCATTACAATTCGGGAACAAGGGTAATTACGCTAGACCATATAACCAGAGTAGATGCCGCGCCAGCCTTTTTAGGAATTTCTAATGTCCCTCGCAAAGCCATAACCATGGGTATTGCAACTGTAAACAGTGCGAAAAGAATTGTGCTACTGGGTTGGGGAGAAAACAAGGCTTCCATTATAAAGAAAACTATTGAAGGCGATATATCCTCCCACGTACCGGCAACTTATTTGCAAAACCATAAAAACTGCACTTTTGTTTTAGATGAAGGCGCTGGAAGTCAGCTTACAAGAAACAAAACTCCTTGGTTGGTAGATGAATCATTGATGTGGACAGAAAAGCTAACTGCCAAAGCCGTTGTTTGGCTGTGTTCCAAGACAAAAAAGTCCATTTTAAGCCTCACAGACAAAGATTATAATGATAATGGCATGTCTGGATTATTAGCACAAGAAGATTCCTATGACCTAAACATTAGAATGTTCAATAGGTTACAACACACCATTACCGGATGGCCTGGTGGCAAGCCCAATGCGGATGACAGTAGTCGACCTGAAAGGGCTAAACCTGTAAATAAAAGAGTATTGATTTTTAGTCCACACCCTGACGACGATGTTATTTCCATGGGCGGTACTTTTGATAGATTGGTAGAACAGGGACATGATGTACATGTGGTTTACCAAACCTCTGGCAATATAGCAGTATCCAATAGGGATGCCTTGCGCTATGCCGAAATTGCCAAAACAATAAACCCTTCCAAAGAGACCCAAATGCTTATTGATTCAATTCAAAGGGAAAAAGAGGGTGGCTTTGGCTCATCAGATATAAGAAAACTAAAAGGAAACATTAGAAGGGGAGAATCTTATGCCGCTACTAGATATATAGGACTACAAGATTCCAATGTCCACTTTTTGGACCTGCCATTTTATGAAACTGGCACTATAAAAAAGAATAGTCTGTCTGAAGCAGATATTGAAATAATGATGGAGATAATCATGGAAATTAAACCACATCAAATATTTGCTGCTGGTGATCTTGCCGATCCACATGGCACACACAAAGTATGCCTGGATGCTGTTTTTGAGTCCATGAAAAGGTTACAAGAACAACTTTTCATGAAAGATTGTTGGCTATGGTTGTACCGTGGTGCATGGCATGAGTGGGATATCAATGAAATTGAAATGGCGGTACCCATGAGTCCGGACCAAGTACTTAAAAAACGTTATGCCATTTTCTGTCATCAATCGCAAAAAGACGGTGTAATGTTCCAAGGGACTGATGCTCGGGAGTTTTGGATGCGTGCTGAAGAGAGAAATAAAAAAACAGCAGAAAAATATCGCGCCCTTGGACTTTCCCATTATGCTGCAATGGAAGCCTTTGTTCGTCATAAATTCAACTAATCATATCTTAGAATAGTATAAAAGGCATATTTTTAAAGAAAATATGCCTTTTTTGTTCAACAAGAATTCATAAATGATAAAAAAAGATAAATGGGCATGGGCTTGGGTCCCTGTATTATATTTTACGCAAGGCATGCCCTATGTACTTATAGTAACAGTATCTGTTATTATGTACAAAAAATTAGGAATAAGCAATGCAGATATTGGTCTGTACACTAGCTGGCTCTATTTGCCATGGGTTTTAAAACCCTTATGGAGTCCGTTTGTTGATTTAAAAAGCACAAAAAGAAAATGGTTTCTTGGTATGCAATTACTCATTTCTATTGCATTATTAGGCGTTGGTCTTTCTTTACCCACCAATTCTTTTTTTATTACTTCATTGGCCTGTTTTTGGATGGCGGCCTTTGCTTCTGCCACCAATGATATAGCATCGGACGGTTACTATATGCTGGGATTAACCGAAAAAAAACAATCCTTTTTTGTTGGTATGCGTAGTACTTTTTATCGCTTGGCAATGGTTACAGGAGAAGGATTAATAGTAATCATAGCCGGCTTTTTAGAAACCAAATATGGGGACAATACCAAAGCATGGTCTATTACCATGGTTTGTACCGCCTTTTTAATGTTGATTCTTACGGTTTCAAACTTTTTTGTAACTCCAAAATTTGAATCTTCATCAGACATACCTAAAGACAAACCTAAGAGTTTTTTGGAGGTATTTAAGTCTTTCTTTAACAAACCAGGAATAGGTATTGCCTTGGCTTTTATATTGTGCTATCGCCTAGGAGAATCACAATTAGTTAAAATGGCAGCTCCATTTATGTTAGATGAAACCGCAAAGGGTGGATTGGCATATTCCACGGAGAAAATAGGAACCATTTTTGGTACAGTAGGTGTAATTATGCTCTCCATTGGAGGTATTTTAGGAGGTATTTTAATTTCTAGGGATGGATTAAAAAAATGGATGTTACCCATGATTCTCTCCCTCAATATTCCCAATATTCTTTATGCAATTTTGGCATTTACAAAAACCAACAACATTGTTGCGGTTACTACTACTGTAATTTTTGAAAAATTTGGATATGGTTTTGGTTTTGCTGCCTTTCTTATGTACCTCATTTATATTGCGGAAGGAAAATCCAAAACCTCACACTATGCCATCGCTACAGGTTTTATGGCATTGGGCATGATGCTTCCAGGGATGATAAGTGGTTACATACAACAATGGTTGGGCTATCCTGGTTTTTTTGTTTGGGTGGTCCTTGCAGCCCTACCTGCCATTTTTCTTTTGAAATTCATTAAATATCCTGCCGATTTTGGTAAAAAATCCAAAACTGAAAATGAGTAAGCCCCTTCCCTATTCCGAAGCAAAAAATAGATTGACCAAGAAAGAAAAAGTGGGGCAGTTTTTTATGCCTGCTGCTTTTATAAATGACACGGAAGAAGAGGTGCAGTTCATTGAAAACCTCATTAAAAAACATCATATTGGCGGGCTTTGTTTTTTTCACAGCCGGGCCAGTGCCGCCACAAATTTTGAGGGCAAGAAAAAGGTAGTGTACAACGAACAGAGTTTTGATACCCTAAAAAGGTTGATTACACGTTACCAAAAGGCTTCCAAATATCCTTTAATAATTAGTATTGATGCTGAATCGGGCTTGGCCATGCGCATTGAAAACACCCCTCAATATCCCTACGCCATAACATTGGGAGCCATTAAAAATAATACTGATTTACTATATGAAGTTGGTAAAAGCATTGCCAAAGACTGTAAATTGGCAGGCGTCCATTGGAATCTTTCCCCTGTGGTGGATATCAACAACAATCCATTGAATCCCGTAATTGGGTACCGTTCGTATGGGGAAAACAAGAATACGGTTTTGGAAAAGGCCAGAGCCTTTATTTCTGGAACAAAAAACGAAGGGGTTTTAACGTCCATCAAACATTTTCCCGGGCATGGCGACACAGCAACCGATTCTCATTTAGGATTACCGGTAATTGAAAAATCCAAATCAGAATTATGGGAGAATGAGCTATTTCCTTTTAGAGAACTCATTAAAGAAAAAGAAATAGACTCGGTCATGGTGGGCCATCTGGCCGTTCCTGCATTGAGTAAAGGTAAAAAAGTCTCAGCCACCATTTCAAAAGACATTATTACAGGTGTTTTACGAACAGAATTAGGCTTTGATGGTGTTGTAATTACCGATGCTCTGAACATGCACAGTGTTTCCAAAATGTTCCCCATAAAAGGAGAATTGGAATGGACAGCCTTTGATGCTGGTAACGACCTCTTGTGCTTTTCTGAAAATGTTCCCGAAGGCATTGTAACCATTCTCAGAAATGCATCGGAAACCCAAATTGAAGAAAGCTTCGAACGCATATGGAAACTCAAAGAAAAAGCATTTGGAACACCAATGTCTAATCATCATGAATTAACAAACCCAGAAAACCTCAACAAAAAATTGGCGCAAGAAAGCCTCACTCTTTTTCAAGGAACTAAAAATTTCCTAGAGCACTTTAGAAAAGAAGGCTTCTCAAAAATAGCCTTGGGAAAGGAAATTGACAATCAATTCTTTAAGTTGATCCCTGATGAAACTAAAAATTTGGACAATGTTTTAGTAGCGCTTTTTCCACCTAAGATAAAACCCCACAATAATTTTGAAATCCCTGATTCTGCCCTAGAAAAACTAAAAGAACTACTGAATACAAAAAATGTGGTACTCTATCTTTTTGGCAATCCCTATGTACTAAATATCGTTAATTTTGAGAAAGCCAAAGTGGTGGTGGTAGCCTATCAAGATTTTACCATTTTTCAGGAACACGCAGCTGACCATTTCTTGGGTAAATTAAAGGCAAAAGGAAAACTTCCAGTAACTATACATTCATAATATGAAGATATACAAGGTTTTAGGGTTAATGTCGGGCACTTCACTAGATGGACTAGACCTTGCCTATTGCCATATTTGGAATACCAATGGCAAATGGAATTTTTCTATTGAAAACACACACAGTATTTCCTATACTTCAGAAATGCGTTCCAAATTAAAGAACGCCATTGTATTGCCTGCCGAAGAGCTTTTGATATTGAATAATTGGTATGGCACTTGGCTAGGAGAACAGTCCAAAGAATTTATTGTGACTCATAATTTAGATGTAGACTTTATTGCAAGCCACGGACATACGGTACACCACCGGCCCGAAAAAGGACTCACCTACCAAATAGGTTCTGGACAGCATTTGGCCAACACTTGTGGACACACAACTATTTGCGATTTTAGAACCAATGATGTAGCCTTGGGAGGACAGGGAGCACCTTTGGTGCCAATTGGTGACCAACTTTTCTTTGAGGATTATGATTTTTGCCTAAACCTAGGCGGAATAAGCAATGTATCTTTTGAATACAATGGAAAACGAGTGGCTTATGACATTGGGCTTGCAAATATGGTCTTGAACCATATTACACAAAAAATAGATTTGGTGTATGACAAAGATGGATCCTTGGCTCAAAAGGGCAGTATAAATGCCGATTTATTGAAAAAACTAAATGCGCTGGAGTATTACAAATTACCCTTTCCAAAATCTACGGGCTATGAATGGTTTACAGAAAAAGTAGTGCCTTTAATTGATAGTACAGAAGACAGTATAGAAAATTTGCTACATACCTGTATTTACCATATTTGTGAACAAGTGGCCATACAGGCAAAAGAAAATACGACAAAAAAAAGTACGTTATGGGTCACGGGCGGCGGAGCCTTAAATAGCTTTTTAATTAAAACATTGAAAGAAAAAGTAGGGACAGAGATACAAGTTGTTGTCCCTACTCCTACACTCATAGAATTTAAAGAGGCTTTAGTTTTTGCTTTAATGGGTGTTTTAAGAATGGAAAACCAAACCAATGTATTAAGCTCGGTAACTGGGGCTAAAATAGATTCTAGCAGTGGGATAATATATATGCCTAGTTAAAAAATCATTTTTCTTAAATTAGCGAGGACTTCACATGACGCTGAATTGGCAATAATTATATGAAAGAAGAATTCACAGAGAAAGGTTTAGAAAAACAAAAAGCTTTAATCGGTGATTTTATTATACGCTTTGAGAATCTAAATGATTGGATAAGGTTTATTCTACCAAATATTATTTTCAAAAAGCAAATAACGGAACTTGAATTAAAAAATATCGAAACCCTAATAACAGATTTGGGTGCTGAACAATTAAGGTCAAAGTTTGATTCGTTAATATTTGACAATTTTTCTTCTTTTCCAGAATTATCAAAGATTAACAATAAGCTATCTAATAAAGTTTCTGAACTAACAACAATTCGGAATTCAATCGCTCACGGAACTTACAGACTTGGTTGGAAAGATTTTAATGCGGAATTGGGTAATGACACGTTTTCATTGCGCCATAGCAAATCCACAAAGAAAGGTTATAAAAAAAGGTCAAAAATAATATCAACAAAAGATTTAATTGAATTAAATAAACAACTGGAAAAGTTAGCTTTTTGTTATAAATTAATTTCTATAACAATTAGAAACCTATCGAATCACAATAGAATAGATTTAGCAGATAAAAATTTACAAGAACTAGTTAAAAAGATTAATGAAATTGATAAAATTAGCTTGAAACATCTTGACATACTAAACTGACTATTGCCAAGAATGGTAACCGTTACTCAAGCCCTCCTATCACTTGTTTGTAGCTATTGACCACAACTGTTGGCAATATTTACCAGTTCTAAACCAAAAATTAGTAATTTTAATCTCCTAGCAAAAAATTGTAAGAAGCTAACCATAACACTTAAAAATCAGATAAATGGAAAAAATTTGGGCCTTATTAATAGCACTATTTATTTTATTCATATTCATCTTTCTTTTTTGGAAATTGACTCATGGTTATGCCAAAAAGGAATATGGTGCAAAGATGTGGAAACATTGGCCATCGAGATTATACTATTGGCAAGCGGCAGTATTATATAGTGTAGGGTTTACATTTATAACAATGTGCCTTTTAAAATGGGGGAATATTTTAACGTTTTAAAAATTAAAAAACATCGTCTTTAAAACCTAGTTTCTATTGCCCAATCATTATCTTTCCAATATAGCATTCACAACTTATCACACTACTAGTTAGGTGACTTTTGTCTTCATAAAAACATCTTGATAACTACTAAAATAAATGGGATATAAGTATCTTTATTAGGTCTATTTAATTGTAGTACAAACATTAGGAAAACCATGTTGGATTTTAAACCTCTTAATAATTTATCAGTCCACTTAGATCGTCTGGTTAAAGGGCGTTTATGGTTAAAAGTAATCATAGGTCTTTTCTTAGGGGCGGGATTGGGAATTCTCCTTAATCCTTCAACTGGAATTGTTCCAGAAAATGTTAGTTTAAGACTGGCCGATTGGCTTGACCTACCTGGTCAAATTTTTATGCGGTTGGTTCAAATGATCATGATTCCCTTGATTTTCACTTCAATCATAACAGGTATTGTTAGTAATACGTCCGAGAATCTTAAAACCTTTGGGCTACGACTATTACTGTATTTTATTTTTACCACGGCTGTTGCCATCTTCATAGGCGTGGTCGTTACACTTATCTTTAAACCTGGCCAATATATTTTCTCCCTTGGAGGGTTTCCATATAGTGATGAAAATCAAGTAATTTCTAATGAACAAACAGATCTTTTAGAAAGTATTCCCAATGCCATATCCAACCTTATCCCCAATAATCCATTGGAGTCCATATTAACAGGAGAAATGTTGGGAGTTGTAGTTTTCACCATTATTATTGGTGTGGCTATAACCCAATTGAAACAAAACACAGCCGGACCAATAATTCGTTTTTCAGAGGCGGTTCAGAAAATTTGTATGATCGTAGTCTCATGGGCCATGATGCTTGTACCCTATGCCGTTTTTGGCTTAATAGCCGCTTTGCTATCCAGAACGGGTGTTGAAATCTTCCTTGGCTTGGGCTACTATATGGTGGCGGTCATCGCAGGTCTACTCATACTAATGGTCTTCTATCTGGTACTCGTCTTTTTTGTAACCAAAAAAAAGCCGTACAGTTTTCTGGTGGCCATCAAAGAACCCCAACTACTGGCATTTTCTACAGCAAGTTCCGCAGCTGTAATGCCTTTGTCCATGAAAACAGCAGATGAAAAATTAGGGGTTTCCTCTAACATAAGTGATTTTGTAATCCCAATTGGAGCTACAATCAATATGGACGGAACAGCTTTATTTCAATGTGTGACAACCTTATTTATGGCGCAGGCCTATGGAATTGAGTTATCTATACTGAATCTTTTATTGATAACATTCACAGTTGTAGCAGCTTCCATAGGAACACCTGCAATTCCAGGAGGTGGCGTTATTATCCTTGCATCCGTATTGCAAAGTGCGGGAATTCCTGTGGATGGCCTTATTATCATTATAGGGATTGACCGTATTTTGGGTATGTTTAGGACTGCGGTCAACGTTACAGGTGATCTTACAGCTTGCCTAATTTTCAATAAATATTACGGTGCCAAACCAAAATCAGAGACATTTATCAATAAAGCAGAGGCATCCTTAAAGTAAATTGTTCCTTGGAACACGTTAGGTAAGGTAGAAAAGTCTTGTTCTCTAGAATATGTGGTTAGTGGCCTTATATATAAAAACAATTCTATAGATATATAGTGTGATGGCAAATACTTACAATAGTTATTCTCAAACCAAATCTCTATTTTTGTTAAAAATAGAATACAATGCTAATTATTGGAATTGCTGGTGGAACAGGTTGTGGAAAGACTACAGTGGTCAACCAAATTGTTGAAGAATTACCAACCAATGAAGTGGCCATAATTTCCCAAGATTCTTATTACAATGATTTGGCACATATGACCAAGGAAGAGCGTGGACAGGTAAACTTTGACCATCCAAATTCCATAGATTTTGATTTGTTAATTTCCCAAATAAATCAGCTTAGAAAAGGGCAAACCATTAACGTCCCTGTTTATTCTTTTGTTGAGGAAACCCGCATGCAGGAAACCATTCCTATTGAGCCAAGAAAAGTAATTATTGTTGAGGGCATTTTAGTACTTACAAACCCAAAATTACGCGAGCTTTTTGATATGAAAATCTTTGTGCACGCAGATTCAGATGAACGATTAATACGCAGATTGCAGCGAGATATGAAAGAACGTGGACACAATTTGGAGAAAGTGCTGTACCGTTACCAAACTGCTGTGAAACCCATGCACAATGAGTTTATAGAGCCATCCAAAGAATTTGCGGACATTATTATCCCAAACAATCATTACAATACGGTAGCGGTAGATATGGTGCGTACCATTATCAATGAAAAACTAGGATAATATGGGCTGGAAAGAACTAAAAAAGAAAAAATGGTTTTCATGGGCCACCAACATTTATCTATTAGTTTTAACCATTTTTATGGTGTGGATGGTCTTTTTTGATACCAATTCCCTTTTTATCCATTTAGAACTAAAAAAAGAAATTAAAAAATTGGAAAAGCAGCAAGAATTTCTAAAAAAGGAGATTGAAAAGGATAAGAAAATAATGGAAACCTTGTCCGATCCCGAAGAGTTGGAAAAATTTGCGCGGGAACAATACTATCTTAAGAAGAAGAACGAAGAAATCTATTTGATAGAATACGAGGATAGTTTGAAACTAAAAAAGAATGAGTAACAAGGGTCTGTTTGAAGAATTTCCTGAAGTTTCTGCCAAACAGTGGAAACAGAAAATTCAGTTTGACCTTAAAGGAGCGGATTATAATGATACCTTGGTATGGGAATCCCCCGAAGGGATTAAAGTAAAACCTTTTTATCATGAGGAGGATTTAAAGGAAAATTTTACATTACCCACTTCTCCAGCTAGTTGGAATATTTCCCAAGCTATTTATGTAGGTAATGCCCAAATGGCCAATAAGAAAGCCTTAAATGCCCTAGATAGAGGCGTAGAAAGCTTAATTTTTACCATTCCCACAGAAGAAATTTCTATTGAAGAACTTTTAAAAAATATAGATGTTTCTGCGGTTCCACTGTATTTTAATTTTCAGTTTCTGTCCTTAGATTATGTAAAAAATATTGTGGATTTTGCCCAAAACAAAGGCACTATTTTTTTGAACATAGATATTATTGGAAATCTGGCAAGAAGTGGAAATTGGTATTTCAATCTAAAAAAAGATCATGCACTACTTAAAGAAATCCTTAATCTAAACCATAAAAATACACTTAGTGTAGATGTTTCCTTATACCAAAATGCAGGAGCCAACATGGTGCAACAATTGGCCTATGCCATAGCCCACGCCAATGAATATCTAAATCATTTCTCTGTCACCCCGAGGGGAGTCGAGGGGTCTGTCACCTTTAAAGTCTCTATCGGCAGTAACTATTTCTTTGAAATTGCCAAACTAAAAGCCTTGCGATTGCTATGGTCCACTTTAGCCATGGAATATGGAATAGAGTACGACTGCCATATTCTGGCCATCCCTACAAAAAGAAACAAAACTTTGTATGCATATAACACAAATATGTTGCGCACCACTACGGAATGTATGTCGGCCGTTTTAGGAGGGTCAGATTCGGTTTGCAATTTGCCTTACGACACTATCTACCACAAAGACAATGAGTTTGGAGAGCGAATTTCAAGAAATCAGTTGCTATTACTCAAAAATGAAAGTTATTTTAATGATGTTGCAAAAGCCATAGAAGGTACTTACTATGTTGAATCCATTACTCAACAATTAGCAGAAAAAGCCTTAGGACTATTTAAAAATATTGAAAAAGGCGGTGGGTTTCTGAATCAGTTAAAAAGTCACCCACTTCAGCAAAAAATAAAGGAAAGTGCTCAAAAAGAGCAGCAAAAATTCAATTCTCAAGAAGAGGTTTTGGTAGGTACTAATAAATATCAAAATGGAACAGAGCAAATGAAGAGTGAAATGGAACTCTATCCTTTTGTAAAAACCGCACCTAGAAAAACGCTTTTAGAGCCTATTATTGAAAAAAGACTATCCGAAGCATTGGAACAAAAAAGGTTGAAGGATGAGTAGAAAAGACCTTCAACACATACAATTGAGTTCAGAGTTCAGAGTTCAAAGTTCAGAGTCAGGTAGTACTCAAAACTCAAAACTCAAAACTCAAAATTTTGCAGCTGGCATCCCCCCATTTCTAAGAGGCCCCTACTCTACCATGTACGTACGTAGACCCTGGACCATACGCCAATATGCCGGCTTTTCAACTGCTGAGGAAAGCAATGCTTTTTATAGGAGGAACTTGGCAGGAGGGCAAAAAGGCTTATCGGTCGCTTTTGACCTACCCACGCATAGAGGATATGACAGTGACCATGAGCGTGTAGTGGGTGATGTTGGGAAAGCAGGTGTGGCCATTGATTCTGTGGAAGACATGAAGATTTTATTTGATGGTATTCCGTTGGATAAAATGTCCGTTTCCATGACTATGAACGGCGCAGTATTGCCAATTATGGCTTTTTATATTGTGGCTGCAGAAGAGCAAGGTGTAAAACCAGAACATTTGATTGGTACCATCCAAAATGACATTCTAAAGGAGTTCATGGTGCGTAATACCTACATCTACCCACCTACCCCTTCCATGCAATTGGTGGCAGATATTTTTGAATACACCAGTAAATACATGCCAAAATTTAATAGTATTAGTATTTCTGGTTATCATATGCATGAGGCAGGCGCACCTGCAGCCCTAGAACTTGCCTATACTTTAGCAGACGGTATAGAATATATTAGAACTGGTTTAAAAGCGAGTTTAAAAATTGATGAATTTGCCCCAAGATTGTCCTTTTTTTGGGGTATTGGTATGAACCATTTTACAGAAATTGCCAAAATGAGGGCGGCAAGAATGCTCTGGACAAAGCTGGTGAAGCAGTTCAATCCGAAAAATGAAAAATCATTAATGCTGCGTACCCATTGCCAAACCAGTGGTTGGAGTCTTACTGAGCAAGACCCATTTAATAATGTTGCTAGAACCACTATTGAAGCGTTGTCAGCAGTTTTAGGTGGCACCCAAAGTTTACATACCAATGCTTTGGACGAGGCTATTGCACTACCAACCGACTTTTCGGCAGAAATTGCCAGAAACACCCAAATATACCTGCAAGAAGAAACAAAAATTACCAAAACGGTAGACCCATGGGCGGGAAGTCATTTTCTAGAAAAACTCACAAATGATATTGCACAAGAAGCCTGGATTTTAATTGAAGAGATTGAAGAATTAGGAGGTATGACCAAGGCTATTGAAGCTGGCATTCCAAAAATGAGAATTGAGGAAGCAGCAGCACAAAAACAAGCCAGAATTGACAGCCAGCAAGATGTAATTATAGGTGTAAACAAATATCAACTTAAGGAAGAAGATGATATGCAAATTTTGGAGGTCAATAATGAGGAGGTGCGTAAATTACAAGTGGCAAGAATCAATTCGGTAAAAGAAAAAAGAGATATAAAAGCTGTTGAAAGAACATTGAATAAACTTACCAATGGTGCCAAACAAAAAATAGAGTCAGACTCCAACCGTCATCAGAGTAAAGATAATTTACTAGCTTTAGCAGTTGAAGCTGCCAGATGTAGAGCTACTTTGGGCGAAATCAGTAGTGCCATAGAAGCAGCTTTTGGTAGACACAAAGCAAAAACGCAATCGGTTACAGGAGTGTATTCAAAAGAGATAAAGGACGATACTAGCTTTAGAAAAGCTCAGAAACTGGCAAATAAATTTGCCAAAAAAGAAGGTCGCAGACCCAGAATCATGGTCGCCAAAATGGGCCAAGACGGGCATGATAGGGGCGCAAAAGTAGTTGCCAGTAGTTATGCAGACCTAGGTTTTGATGTGGATATTTCCCCTCTTTTTCAAACCCCGGCAGAAGTAGCAAAACAAGCTGTAGAAAATGATGTGCATATTCTTGGTATTTCCTCCTTGGCAGGTGGGCATAAAACCTTGATTCCAGAAGTCATTAGAGAGCTTAAAAAATACAATAGAGAAGACATTATGGTCATCGTAGGAGGTGTTATTCCTAAACAAGATTATAGCTACTTGTTTGATGCCGGTACGGTCGCTATATATGGTCCTGGTACAAAAATTAGTGAAGCTGCTACCCAAATCTTAGAGATTTTGTTGGATTAATCCCGTCCAAATCCTTCATATTTATAACTTTAACTTACTTTAACGTTAGATGAACTAGTTATTCACTTTCTGTTAACAAAATACATTTTTTAGCACCGTAAATAATCGTATTTTTAACCCCTAACTTACTAGACTAATGGGCAAGATTATTGCTATTGCAAACCAAAAAGGTGGGGTTGGCAAAACCACCACTACAGTAAACCTTGCTGCCTCGCTCGGAGTACTGGAAAAAAAGGTGTTATTGATTGATGCAGACCCCCAAGCCAATGCAACATCTGGTTTAGGTATTGATGTGGATGGAGTTGAAATGGGTACGTATCAATTATTAGAACATACCAAAAATGCTGAAGAAACCATAATTGCAACGACTTCTCCCAATGTAGATTTAATTCCCTCTCATATAGACCTTGTGGCGATTGAAATTGAATTGGTGGATAAGGATGACAGGGAGTATATGTTGAAAGGAGCAATTGGACATCTTAGAGAACAGTATGATTATATTTTAATTGATTGTGCTCCGTCTTTAGGGCTTCTTACCCTAAATGCACTTACAGCGGCAGATTCAGTTATAATCCCTATCCAATGTGAATATTTTGCTTTGGAAGGTCTCGGAAAATTATTGAACACTATAAAAAGTATTCAAAAAATACACAATGCAGATTTGGATATTGAAGGGTTGCTATTAACCATGTTCGACTCCAGATTACGACTTTCTAACCAAGTGGTAGAAGAAGTAAAAAAGCACTTTGAGGACATGGTTTTTAATACCATTATTCAAAGAAATGTACGTTTAAGTGAAGCACCAAGTTATGGGGAGAGTATTATAAAATATGACGCCAGTAGTAAAGGCGCGGCCAATTACTTAAACTTGGCCCATGAATTGGTTAAAAAAAATAAGGAGAAAGTATAATGGCAAAGGCAACACAAAAACAAGCACTGGGAAGAGGACTGTCTGCGTTACTTAAGGACCCAGATAATGATATAAAGTCGGCATCGGATAAAAATGCAGACAAAGTCGTTGGTAATATTGTTGAATTGGATGTTGACGCCATTGAGGTAAATCCATTTCAACCACGTTCCAATTTTAATGACGAAGCGCTTCAAGAATTGGCAAGTTCTATTAGAGAACTAGGTGTTATTCAACCCATTACGGTTAGAAAAATTGATTTCAATCAATACCAGCTAGTATCAGGAGAAAGAAGGTATAGAGCTTCTAAATTGATAGGTCTGGAAACCATTCCTGCATACATTCGTATTGCCAATGACCAAGAATCATTGGAAATGGCGTTGGTAGAGAATATTCAACGTCAGGATTTAGATCCAATAGAAATTGCCTTATCCTACCAAAGATTGATTGATGAAATTAATCTAACTCAAGAAAAACTGAGTGACAGAGTGGGTAAAAAACGCTCTACCATTACCAATTATTTACGTTTATTACGTTTAGACCCAATTATACAGACAGGCATCAGAGATGGATTTTTAAGTATGGGGCATGGAAGGACTTTGGTAAATGTTGAAAAACGAAGTGATCAGATTGCACTATATGAGAAGATAGTAGAACAAAATTTATCTGTAAGAGAAACAGAAGCTGCAGTTAAACTCTATCACAATTCTAAAAATGGAACTACAACGCCAACTACAAAAAAGAACATAGAGGTTCCTAAATTCGCTAAAAAATCGCAAGGTATTTTAGAAGAATATCTTTCCACCACTGTAGATATTACATCTTCTGAAAGTGGAAAAGGTAAGATTACAATTCCCTTTAGTTCAAAAGAAGAATTAAAGCGGTTACAAAAATTAATAACTGGTGAGTAAAGACCATCTTTCTTTTTTTCTTGCTTTTCTTTTTCTTGCTTTTGGTTGGGCACAAGAAGAAGCTAACCCAAACCAAGAATTGGATTCTATTCAATCTGATTTAAAGGACAAGGGCATAGTTGTACAAGATTCCTCATTTGCCAAAAGAACTGAAATAAACCCATTGGCTCCCAGTAAAGCCGCTTTTTATTCGGCAGTATTGCCAGGGTTAGGCCAAATTTACAACAAGCGTTATTGGAAAGTTCCTTTAGTATACGGGGCAATAGGAGGAAGTATTTATGCCTATACTTGGAACAATGATAATTATAAACGTTTCCGCACAGCTTTTAAGAGACGTAGAGCTGGCTTTACAGATGATGAGTTTTATGACCCTTTTGATACTGGAAACGGGCCTGTTTTAGACTTAGAAGACTTACAAAATCAACAAGAGCGTTTTCAAAGAGATAGGGATTTGTGGCTTTTGGTCTCCATTCTTATGTACACCCTCAATATGGTAGATGCCAATGTAGATGCACATTTAAAACAGTTTAATGTGGACGACAACCTTAGTTTTGATATGGATATAAAACCCTTCTTAGATTATAATGCTTTAACTGCCAGTCCAAATTACGGAATGGCACTAACAATTAAGTTTTAGTTATATGAACATAGCCTTATTTGGGTACGGAAAAATGGGCAAAATGATTGAACAAATTGCTCTAAAAAGAGGTCATAGCATAGTTGCCAAAGTGGAAATTGATACTAAGGACATAGATTTTCCTCAAATGGATGTTGCCATAGATTTTAGCACTCCAGATTCAGCTTATGATAACATTAAAGGCTGCTTGGAGCATAATGTCCCCATAATTTCTGGAACTACAGGATGGTTGCATAAATTTGATGAGATTTCGGAATTTTGTAAAGAAAAAAATGGTGGGTTTATCTATGCTTCAAATTATAGTTTAGGTGTCAATATCTTTTTTGAACTGAATGAATATTTGGCTAAAATGATGAAAAATTTAAGCCAATATAATGTTTCCATGGAAGAAATACATCACACCCAAAAGTTAGATGCCCCAAGCGGAACGGCCATCACTCTTGCAGAGGGAATCATAAAAAATACTAACTTATCCAATTGGAAATTAGAAAATGCAGATGATGGGGAAATTCCTATTACGTCCAAAAGAATTAATGATGTTCCTGGCACACATACTGTAGTGTATGATAGTGATGTAGATAGTATAGAATTAAAGCATACAGCGCACAATAGAGAAGGATTTGCCTTGGGAGCGGTCGTTGCAGCTGAATGGATTGTTGGAAAAACAGGTGTTTTTACAATGAAAGATGTGTTAAACCTTGGTTAAAAAAAGTAACAAAAGAGCACATTGAGTAGTCTAAAAAAATAAATTCGCAATATGAACGGTACACAGTGGATCATTTTTATTTTAATAATTCAGGTTATTCATTTCTTGGGAACTTGGAAATTATATGTAAAAGCAGGTAGAAAAGCTTGGGAAGCAGCTATCCCCATTTATAATGCAATTGTTTTAATGCAAATAATCAATCGACCAAAATGGTGGGTAATTCTTCTTTTTATTCCTATTATTAATTTATTGATGTTCCCTGTAGTTTGGGTAGAAACCATTCGCAGTTTTGGAAAAAATAGTCTTCTGGATACATGGTTGGTAATACTTACTCTTGGTTTTTATATCTACTACGTAAATTATATGTTGGATGTAAAATATATTGAAGATAGAAGTTTACAGCCTAGAACAGGATTGGGAGAATGGGTAAGTTCCATTGTTTTTGCAATTGTAGCAGCCACATTGGTACATACCTATTTTATGCAGCCCTATGTAATACCAACAGGGTCGCTGGAAAAAACACTTTTAATTGGTGATTTCTTATTTGTGAGTAAGTTTCATTATGGTGCCAGAACACCCATGACCACTGTTGCCGCGCCTATGGTGCATGATACATTGCCTATTCTTAAAACTAAATCTTATCTAGCTGATGTTGACCCTGAAACGTACAAAACATCTTGGAAGAATAAATTACAACTACCATATTTTAGGTTGCCAGCACTTCAGAAAATTAAAAGGAATGACATTGTGGTTTTTAGCTGGCCAGCAGATACTGTCTATCGCTTTTTTAAGAAGGAAAAAGGAGTACGGAAACCTATTGATAAAAAATCCAATTACGTTAAAAGGTGTGTTGGAATTCCAGGAGATTCTCTATCTATTGTTGATGGTTATGTTCACATTAATGGTGAAAAGACTGTTTTACCAGGTAGAGCGAGAGTTCAATATATACATGCAGTCACTACTAAAGAGCCACTAAATAACACTGTGGTGAATCTGCTTGGGCGAGATAATTATATGGGAAGCGTCATCAGTATTCCCCAAGAAGCATTAAAACAGGAAAATGCAAGTGAGCTGATGAACAGATTGAATTTAGAAAAAGTAAAAGAAGATTCCACTACAGTATACTTTGTTGGGTCTAATATAAATCAAAAGGTAAAAACATTTTTACAAGTATCCGATGTAAATAACATAGGGCTTTTTAATATGACCGGAGTAGAGGCTAAAAGTTTTGTCGGTCAAGCAGGGATTACTTCTATTGAAAAATTCGGTTTTGCACAAAGTTCAACACAAACTTTTCCTCAAGACTCAGAGCACACGGGTACCACTGATAATTTTGGCCCTATCTATCTCCCAAAAAAGGGAGAAACCATTCCTTTGAATGTGTCATCACTTTCGTTATACAAGAAAATAATAAAAGAGTATGAGGGGAATACATTATCTGTTTCTGGCAATCAAATCAGGATAAATGATGAAGTAGTTGATTCTTATACCTTTAAGCAAGATTATTATTGGATGATGGGAGATAACAGGCACCGTTCTGAAGATAGTAGGTTCTGGGGATATGTACCAGAGGACCACATTGTGGGAAAACCAGTTTTTATTTGGATGAGCATAGATGGCATTAATGACGGTATTGGAAATTGGAAAATCCGTTGGGACAGGGTCTTTACCACAGTAGGTGGAGATGGTCAGCCAAAATCCTATTTTAAATACTTCTTAATTCTTTTGGCTGGATGGTTTGTCTTTGATTATTTTAGAAAGAAGAAAAAGAAAGCTCGTTCATAAAAACATGAAGGTTTTACTTCATCCAGCATATTTTCCCAATATTGCCAATTTTGCAGTAATGGCTCAACATAATATTTGTTGGGAAGTAAATGACAACTACCAAAAACAGACATATAGAAATCGCTGTTTTATCTGTACGGATATAGGTGAACATATGCTGAATATTCCTATACAGCATGTTGGAAACAAGCAAGGAAGACAAAAATATAAGGATGTTAAAGTAGAGAACCAATATAATTGGCAACGTCAGCATTGGAGAACTCTACAAACGGCCTATAGAACCTCACCGTTTTTTGAGTATTACGAGGACGATATTGCTCCTCTTTATGAAAAGCAACACACATTCCTATTAGACTTTAATATAGAGACTATTCAATGTATTTATGAATGCCTACAAATTGAAGTACAAAAGGACAAAACTAGTGTTTATAACACCATCATAACAGACATGATAGATGGGCGATTTTTAGTCAATGCAAAAAAAAATATAGAATTAAATCAAGAAAAATACACCCAAGTTTTTAATGACAGGAATCCATTTATAAAAAACACAAGTATTTTAGATCTCCTATTTAATGAAGGAACTAATGCAATTACCTATTTAAAAAATGTAAAAATAGACTTCTTAAATGCTTAGGTTTTTTATCCATTATGGCATACATTTTATTGTCCCCATTGCCGTTGGTTTTCTATTTTTTAAAGATAATAGAACAAGAATTATACTGGTATTACTAGCAGGAATATTGATTGATGTTGACCATTTATTAGCCTCTCCAATTTTTGACCCAAACCGATGTAGCATAGACTTTCACCCCCTTCATTCATATTGGATGATTGGAGTATATATTTTTCTTTTACTCTTTAAAAAAACGAGGCTATTTGGTATAGCATTGACTATCCATATTATTGCAGATTTTGTTGATTGTTGGCTATTGGGGTTTGAGTCGTAGAGATGACATTACAGGATAATGGTCTGACAATCTTACATCATAATTTTTGTGGGCAAGCACCTCAAAATCTTGATCTGCTAAAATAAAATCAATTCGTAAGGGATATCCCATAAAATCATATGTCCTACCAAATCCTTTTCCCTTCTCAAGAAAAGTATCGACCATATCCCCTTTAATTAAGTGATATACATTTGAATACTGATTGTTGTTAAAGTCTCCGCAAATAATTTTTTTATATGGAGTCTTCTCAGCATGGTTTAAAAATATTTTAGCTTGCTCCTGTTGCTTAACAAACGAATGGGTTAATCTTTTATAAAGTTTGTCTGAAGGCTCAGATGTAACACCACCTACTGTCGGGATAATCCGCAAAGATTGTAAATGGATACTATAAACCCGTATAGTGTCATTTTTATATAAAATATCAGCATAGATAATACTATTTGAACTTTTGGGAAACTCTACCACCCCCTTATTAAGAATTGGATATTGCGAATAGATTGCTTGTACAACCTTTCCTCTATATTCCCCAAATATAAAATCAACATATTTATACTTATAGTTTTCAAAATCTTTTGACCTAATTTTACGCCAATCAAATTCTTGAAAACAAACAATATCAGGATTCTCTTTTTTAACAAAATCCACTATTTGTTTATCAATGTTAGGAAGCTTAAGCCCTTCATTTTCGTTAAATCCTCTAGTATTAAAACTCATAATTGTCAAATCATCATGGAGCTCTACTTCTTTATCACCATCACTAAACTTAAGAAAGGGTTCTAAAACAAAATATGAAGCTATCAACATGCTGAATGATAGTAATAACATTCTCTTTCTTCTTAATACCCAATAAATTAAGAAAAGAACATTAAAAAACACCAGAACAGATACTGTAAGGTTCAATACAGATAAAAATGGAATGGATTTAACAGAAACATAAGAGCCAAAAAAAGAAAGAAGCAAAAGAATTGCTACTATAAGATTAATTATAAAAATGATCTTATCAATAAAATTGAGTCGCTTCACTAAATTAGTTTTCTTTACCAGCCTTAAATAAAAAATCCTTCTCAGTTTTTGAAAGGCTCTCGTATCCAGATTTGCTAATCTTATCTAAAATAGAATCTATTTTTCTTTGATGGCTTTCTTTATCATACTCAGCTTTACTCTTTGTTTTTGCCTTTTCTTTACGATATACAGTCTTCATTGGTGCTTTTTTCTCTTTCTTCTTAAATACATTTGCTATACCATTCAAAAAATGTTCAAAGCCAGCACCAATATCATTTCCTTTGGTGAGCTGCCTTGCGTATAAATAACCCAGTAGTGCGCCCCCTAGATGCGCTAAATGTCCCCCAACATTTCCGCCAGAGGGTATTTGAACTAAATCCACCAAAACAAAAAAGGCACCTACATACCACAGTTTAATATTAAAAAATAATACTCGTACTTCTTGATTGGGAATGTAAGCACAAATAAATATTAAAACTGCAGTGACTCCTGCCGAAGCCCCTATCAACACAGTGTTTACACCCACTAGGGCAGGAAAAATGTTATAACTTAAAAGAAAAATAATACCTCCAACGATAACACCTAAAAAATATACGTTGATGAACTTCTTTGGGCCAAATAGATTTAGAAAAATCCTTCCTGAAAAATAGAGCATCAGCATGTTCCAAAAAAGATGCCCAAAACCACCATGAAAGAACGAATAGGTAACAATAGACCAAGGTTGGCCTATAAAATTCATAAAATCTTTTGGAAGCTCAAACCACTGAGAAATAATACTTTCAGGTAATTTTAAAAGGAAAGTGAAAATTCCATTCACAATAAAGACCAAAACATTTATAGCAATTAACTTCTCAGCTATATTGAGTCGGGCAAATTGATATTTTAAATCTCCAGCCACTCTAATTCCAACGTTTATTATTAAACTGATTCTTTTTCCAATACCACATCATAATAAAACCAAACAATGCCCCACCTACGTGAGCAAAATGAGCAATACCACTTCCAAAAATAGAATAACCAGTTACACCAGAAAACAAATCTAATCCTATTAAAACTGGTATAAAATATTTAGCTTTTACTGGAACGGGAATAAACATTAAGAACAATTCGCTATTAGGATAGGACATACCAAATGCCACTAAAACTCCATAAATTGCCCCAGAAGCTCCTACTGCAGGCGTACTATATGCACTTAAGAAATTATCTATTGTGCTTTTAGAGGCTAGGTTATACCAATCTGGACTATATCTTCCACTGGAAACAATTTCCATAATTTCTGCTTTGGCCATACCAGAATTTATTAATACATCCATCCCCTCGTTAAAATAGTAGTAATTAACACCCGTATGTATCAATGCAGCACCAATCCCAGCAGAAAAATAAAAGAATAAAAACTTGTTACGTCCCCACATTCTCTCAAGAGGTGAACCAAAGGCATATAAGGCATACATATTGAACAAAATATGCATAAGCCCTCCATGCATAAACATATGTGAGATTATTTGCCAAAGACCAAAATTCTCATTCTTGGGAAACCAAAGGGAAAACCATTGGTACATTTGATCTCCATACAATGAGGTTGCCACAAAAAACAACACATTTATAATAATCAAATGTTTTACTGCATCTGTAATTCCCCTCATCTAATTAAATTTTTTATCAATATCATTCTCAGTAATCGTTATATAAATAGGCTTATTAAACGGACTCACCCTAGACTCTTTACAGGCAAACAAATCGTTTACCAAGGCTTGTTGCGATGTATAATCCAAAACCGCTCCTGTCTTTACCGATAGAGTTTTTGACAGGTTTTTTGCTAAAACATCAGTTTGCGAAAAACTATCACCCATTATTTCCTGTTGATGATCGGCAATGATTTGTTCCAAAACCATAGTCACATCACCCTCTGGAACCAACAAAGGCAATCCAGTAACTTCCACTTTTTCATCATCACTGACATTTAGTACAAAACCTATGCCTACCAAATTATCTTCCAATTCTTTTAAAATTGAAATATCAGACTTTGAAAAAGATAGGGATAAAGGAAATAATAATTGTTGACTTACCGCTTCCTTTATAGTCGCATTTCTTAAAAACTTCTCATATAATATTCGCTGGTGTGCCCTACTTTGATCAATAACTACCATTCCAGATTTTATAGTAGTCACAATATATTTTCGCCTTAATTGAAAGGTAACTACTCCACTTTCGGCATCTTCATTTTCTTTAAATATAGAACCTGTTATAACATCGGACTCAAAGGTTAGGTTTTCAAAATTAGTTTCATTTCCTGCTTTTGACTCCAACCCTACAAACATATTTTCCCATCCTTTAGAACTTTCTTTTTGGTAACTAGCTTTAGAAGAAAAAGTTTTTTGCTGTGTGTTTTCACTAAAAGGATTAAATCCAGCATCCACTACAACCTGCGGTGGTGCCGCTTCTTTATTTTTATAGGCATAGGGAGTTTCTAAGTTTTTATCATGTTCAAAATCCAATGCTGGAACTACGTTGAACTGACCTAAGCTATGCTTAAGTGTTGACCTAAGAATTGCATACACTGTATGTTCATCATCAAACTTTATTTCTGTTTTTGTTGGATGAATATTAATATCGATACTTTTAGAATCCACCTCCAAATACAAAAAATAACCAGGATGGTTGGTGCTTTTAATTAGTCCTTCAAAAGCAGAAACCACAGCATGATTCAAATAAGGACTTTTAATAAACCTATTGTTAACAAAGAAAAACTGTTCTCCCCTGCTTTTTTTGGCAAATTCTGGTTTGCAAATAAATCCAGATATTTTAACAACTTGAGTGTCTTCTTCAACCGGAACCAACTTTTCATTAAACCTACCTCCAAAGATATGCACAATTCGCTGCCTTACGTTTGTAACGGGCAAGTTGAACAATTCACTTCCGTTGTTATAAAAATGGAACCCTATTGAAGGGTGTGCCAACGCTACCCTATGAAACTCATCTGTAATATGCCTGAGCTCTACTTGGTTTGATTTTAAAAAATTTCTTCTCGCCGGGATATTAAAAAAAAGGTTTTTAACTGCAATAGAAGTGCCTGTTGGCGTTACAGTTACTTCTTGAGAAATAATCTTGCTGCCTTCTATTTTTATATGAGTACCTACTTCAACATTTTCTGGTCTGCTGTGCATTTCTACATGAGCGATTGCGGCGATGGAGGCCAATGCCTCTCCTCTAAAACCTTTAGTATTAAGCTGAAATAAATCTTCTGCACTTTGTATTTTAGATGTGGCATGTCGTTCAAAACTAAGTCGAGCATCAGTTTCACTCATACCAATACCGTTGTCCACGACTTGTATGAGAACTTTACCGCCATCTTTTATTATTAATTTAATAGATGTTGCCCCTGCATCAATGGCATTCTCCAATAATTCCTTAACAACAGATGCCGGTCGTTGAACAACTTCTCCTGCTGCAATTTGGTTGGCAACATGGTCTGGCAAAAGTTTTATAATATTTGTCATTATTTTTTATAGAATATGGATAGGTCAAAATCAATTATATAAAGAAAAATTAAAATTAAAATGGCAATTATTATTGTCATTCTAACCTTAAGGTTGCGGTCTCCAGATCTTTTCAAATCTTCCATCGCATTGGTCAATTTACGTTTTAAGCCACGATTAGATTGTGCAGTACTTCTAAATTGGTCTAACCTAGGTTCCATTTTAAATGGACTTCCCTTACCCTTATCATCATAATAACGTGGAGAGTAGCTATACTTTTTGTTTTTACCTTTTAAAAATTTTCGAAAGACACCCATTGCTCCAAAGTTACTTAAAATGAGAAAAAACTAGTGTAAACAGATGCCAAAAATTGTTAACATCATAAGGATATAATAGCACCCTTATTATCCTAAAGCAGCCATTTTTATGGCAGCAATAGCAGCTTCGGTTCCTTTATTTCCGTGAATACCCCCACTACGTTCTATGGCTTGTTGCATGTTATTGTCTGTTAGTACACAGAATATAACAGGAACATTATGCAATACATTAAGATCTTTTATTCCTTGAGCAGTAGCACTGCATACAAAATCAAAATGTTTGGTCTCCCCTTGTATGACACTCCCAATAGCAATGATAGCATCTACTTTTTGTTCATCAATCATTTTTTTGCAACCAAAAACTAGTTCAAAACTCCCAGGAACATTCCATCTAAGAATGTCTTCTTCTTTTGCGCCGCAGTCTAGTAAAGCTTCAAAGGCTCCCTTAAAAAGGCCTTCAGTTATTTTAGGATTCCACTCAGAAACAACAATCCCAAACCGAAAATCTTTCGCGTTTGGGATTGTTGTTTTATCGTAAACCGATAAATTTTTATTAGCCGTGGCCATTTTTAATTGCTTTTAGCCTTTCCTATAAATGCATCTATTGTAGTTGCTTCGTCAGAAGTTGAAAAATCATCTTTTATTCTTTGGAAATACTTCAACGCCTTTTCGTTCTGACCTAATTCCAATGCAACAACACCAGCCTTATACAAAAATTTTGGTGTAGTATAATCGTTTGCATTATGCGAAATAGCTTTTTCATAGTACCCCAAAGCATCTTCAGGTTGGTTCAATTGCATAAAAGCATCCCCTAGTCCTCCCTTTGCCAAGGCACCTAAAATAGCATCATCAGAAGAAAAATCCTCTAAATAATCAATTGCATTATCATATTGTTGCATATTTAAATAAGCCATGCCAGCAGAATATGTAGCAATATTGGCAGATTTAGTTCCTTTATATTCCTCAATAATATCCAAAAAACCATATTTACCGTCCGCTCCGTTCAAAGCTAAATTATAAAGTGAATCTCTTTCAGCACCAGCTCCATTTACTGCTTGGTCAAAATATTGTTGAGGATAATACATTTCATTGGCGGCATTGGCATCTTTTGGTTTTTGCACAAACTGCATATAGGCCAAATAGCCTAAAACAGCTAAAGCAATGACTCCTATTACCCCTAGTATATAATTTTGGTTTTTGGAAACCCATTCTTCTGTCTTAGATGCACTTTCATCCAACGTACTAAAAACCTCAGCTGTTGTACTGTTTTGTTCATCCAACTCAATCTCCTCCGCTTTACTCTTAGGTTTGTATCCGCGCTTCTTGTATGTAGCCATTATTAATTTTATTAATCGGGCAAAAATAAAGTTTTTATCCAAAAACAAAAGGTAAATTATTCGTTATTTTTGGATATTTTGCGGCTTACTCATTTACACTTGAAAATAAACTTTTGTTCTCTCTGAATGTTTCTGAAGAAATTATCACTTATTAATTACAAAAATTTCGACTCTAAAAATTTTGAATTCGATGCTAAAATCAACTGTTTTGTTGGTAATAATGGCGTAGGAAAAACCAATGCTCTAGATGCTATTTACCATCTTTCTTTTGGTAAAAGCTACTTTAATCCTGTTGCCACCCAAAACATTAAGCACGGTGCCGATTTTTTTGTTGTTGATGGTGAGTTTGAAAAAAATGAAAGGGAAGAAAAAATTATATGCAGCCTTAAACGAGGCATGAAAAAGGTGATAAAACGAAACGGAAAAGCTTATGAAAAGTTTTCCGAACATATTGGTTTTCTTCCTTTGGTCATTATATCGCCCGCGGATAGAGACCTCATTGTAGAAGGTAGTGATACCCGTAGGAAGTTTATGGATGGGGTAATATCACAATCAGACCAAAGATACCTTAAAGACCTGATTAATTATAATAAGGTCCTGGGGCAAAGGAATTCCCTCTTAAAGTACTTTGCGATAAACCAGACTTATGACAAAACCACTTTGGAAGTCTACAATGAACAGTTACAGGTCTATGGTTCTGAAATTTTTAAAAAACGTGCTGCTTTTTTAAAAACCTTTATTCCCATTTTTAGAGAACAGTATGAGAAAATTTCGGGTGGAAGTGAACTGGTTTCGCTCTCCTATGATAGTAAATTGCTTCAAGCAGATTTAAAATCATTGTTGGAACAGAATGTAGATAAAGACAGAGCTCTGCAATACACAAGCGTGGGCATACATAAGGACGATTTGGACTTTAGGATAGAAGACCATGCTATTAAAAAATTCGGCAGTCAGGGACAGCAAAAATCATTTCTAATTGCCTTAAAACTGGCTCAATTCAATTTTATAAAAAATCAGGCACAGACAACCCCCATTTTAATTTTAGATGATATTTTTGACAAGTTAGATGAAAACAGGGTAGCGCATATAGTAAACATGGTGGATGATTCACATTTTGGGCAGATTTTTATAAGCGACACGCATCCAGATAGAACTGAAAATGTGGTAAAAAACACCCATCAATCTTATAAAATATTTAAATTGTAAAATGCGCTCAACTTTCATAATTTTATTACTATTTCTCTTCTCTGCATGTGCCAAAAAAATCTCCCTAGAGGATTTAACACATTTAAATGGTTATTGGGAAATAGATACTGTAACTTTCCAAGACGGAAGCACAAAAGAGTATAAAGTAAATACAAGTGTTGATTATATTGAGGTGAATGACTTAAAAGGATTTAGAAAAAAAATGCAACCAAAGTTTGATGGTTCTTTTACAACATCTAACAATGCAGAATTCTTTACAATTCTAGAAACTAATGGTGTCTATAAAATGTATTACAAAACCAATTTAAGTGATTGGACGGAACAACTAATTGCTATTTCTGAAACAAATTTTTTAGTGCGCAATGAAGAAAATGTAACTTATAACTATCGAAGATTTCAACCCATCAATATTAAAGAGTAATGGCAAAAAGAGAAAATACCCCTATACCACTAAGTGGAGCCTTACAAGAGTTCATTAAAAAGAACAATTTGGAAAAGGGTATGGATAAGGTGAATGCCCGTGAAGCATGGAAAAGTTTAATGGGTAATGGAGTTAACAATTATACAACCGCCATTGAACTAAGAAATGAAACCTTGTTTATCTCCTTATCATCATCAGTTCTAAGAGAAGAATTAAGTCATGGAAAATCTAAAATAATTACCATGATAAATGAGGAATTGGGCAAGGAACTTGTAAAAAAATTAGTTCTTAGATAACAAAAAAAAGCTGTCCTATGGACAGCTTTTTTTATTTACATTTCTTATTTCTAGTATACTTCTCTTCCTGAAAAATGAAAAGAACCCTCTATTGCAGCATTCTCATCACTATCGGAACCGTGAACAGCATTTTCTGCAATATCTGTAGCAAATAACTTTCTAATTGTACCCTCAGCAGCTTCAGCTGGGTTAGTTGCACCTATCAATACTCTAAAATCTTCCACGGCATTTTCCTTTTCCAAAATAGCAGCAACAATAGGGCCTCTTGTCATAAACCCTACCAATTCACCATAAAATGGACGTTCTTTATGAATTGCATAGAATTCTTGAGCATCTCTTTTGCTCAATTGGGTATATTTCATAGCCACAATCTTAAAACCGGCAGAAGTTATTTTTTCTAAAATAGCTCCAATATGGCCGTTCTCAACAGCATCGGGCTTAATCATTGTAAAGGTTCTGTTTGTAATCATTTCATAAAATTTTGCGCAAAAATACGTTATATACAGGCAACGTACAACAATATGTTTAATGTAATAATTGTACGCCGCGCAAGTATTTGCTACTTCTATTCTATCAAAAAAGAGAAGCTTGGATGCACGACTATGTTATAAAATTGTATCTTTGGATGCATGAATTTAGAGGACATACAGGTCACTAAGGAGCTACTTTCCAAAGAACAAAAAATCGTTATTATACCTCATAAAAACCCCGATGGAGACGCTGTTGGTTCTACATTGGGATTATGGCACTACTTAAAAAGTAAAGGGCAACAAGCAGCTATTGTTTCCCCTAATGATTATCCAGATTTTCTAAAATGGATGCCTGGAAATGAAGAAATTGTAAATTTTGAAACTAATTCAATAGGGGCAAAAAAGTTATTTCATGAAGCTACATTGATTTTTACATTAGATTTTAATCATTTAGGCAGAATAGGACAACTACAATCTTTAGCTGAAGAATCCTCAGCTACATTTATAATGATAGATCACCATCAAGAGCCATCAGATTATGCTAAGATTATGTATTCTGATGTTAGCATGAGCTCAACCTGTGAAATGGTCTATAATTTTATCGAATTTTTAGGTGATGTAGATAAAATTTCTTCAGATATAGCAAGTTGTCTATATACAGGGATAATGACAGATACAGGTTCTTTTAAATATAAATCCACTACCAGTAGAACCCATAACGTTGTTGCCCATCTTATTGATAAGGGCGCCGATAATACAAAGATTCACAATAAGGTCTATGACACCAATTCTCCCAGCAAATTACACCTATTGGGTTGTGCTTTAAAGAATATGGTGATTTTACCAGAGTACAGCACAGCCTACATTACCCTTTCACAAGATGAACTGGATACATACAATTTTAAAAAAGGAGATACGGAAGGTATTGTGAATTATGGTCTTACATTGAGTGGTATTAACCTCGCTGTCATCTTCATTGAAAATAAGGAAGAAAAAATTATTAAAATATCCTTTAGGTCAGAAGGAAGTTTTTCTGTGAATGAATTTGCGAGAAATTATTTTGATGGAGGTGGGCATACTAATGCCGCGGGAGGGAAAAGCGATGTGTCCTTGGAAGAAACAACCGCTTATTTTAAAACTCTATTAGAACAATATAAAGACGATTTAAATAAATGAAAAAATATTTCTTTTTAATATTAATTTGTTGTGCAGCCTGTGATGGTCCCGAACCAAGAAAACCAGTTAAGGTAAAAACTGCAAGTTATATCAAAGAATCTGTAGAGAGAAATAAGAAAATGTTGGAAATGGAAGAAAAGATGATTTCTGATATCATTAAAATGGATTCATTGCACTTCTATCAAAACAGTTCCAGTGGATCGTGGTTCTATTATTTGGTCAAAAATGATTCTGCCCAGTACACCCCAAAAACAGATGATATAGTCACACTAAATTATAATATTGTCAATTTTAAAAATGACACTATTTATACCAAGGAAGATATTGGTGTTCTTACATATGTAGTGGACAAACAAGACCTTTTCCCTGGCCTAAGACATAGTGTTAAAGTATTAAAAGAAGGTGAAACGGCGGTCTTTTTATTTCCTTCATCTTTAGCTTATGGCTACCATGGGGACAATAACAAAATAGGACCAAACGTTCCTGTAAAAAGTACAATATCAATCCTACATATAGAAAAACAAAAAGATAGTATTCAAAATTAAATTCAAAATGAAAATAGAAATGAAAAAGTCATATGTATTGTTCCTAATGGTTATCTTGACATTGGTTGGTTGTAAGACAAGCCAGCATGCAGATTTAGGTGATGGTGTTTTTGCTGGCATACAGACAAACAAAGGAAATATTATCTTAAAATTGGAACATGAAAAAGTACCATTAACGGTAGCAAATTTTGTTTCCTTGGCAGAGGGAAAAAGTCCCTTTGTATCAGATGAATTTAAAGGAAAAAAATATTTTGATGGGCTTACTTTTCATAGAGTCATGAAAGACTTTATGATACAAGGTGGTGACCCATTGGCAAATGGTACAGGAGGTCCGGGATATAAATTTATGGATGAAATAAATGATTCATTAATTCATAATAAAAAAGGGGTATTATCTATGGCAAACCCTGGACCCAATTCTAATGGCAGTCAGTTTTTTATTACACATAAAGAAACACCGTGGTTAGATGGTAAACATGCCGTTTTTGGAGAGGTTATAGAGGGGATGGATGTTCTGGATTCCATAGCCAATGTACCTGTGACTGCTGGAAGCAATAAACCAACAACAGAGGTAGTAATGAGTATTGTAGAAATTATTAGGAATGGTAAAGACGCCAAAAAGTTTGATGCCATACAGATTATGACCGATTATTTTGCAGAGGAAGAAATAAAAGCCAAAGCTTTTGAAGAAATGAAGTCTGGTTTCCTAACTGAAATTGCTAAACAAAAAGAGGTAGCAGAGGTATTTCCTTCTGGTTTAAAAATTTATAAAATAACTGAGGGAACTGGAGAAAAGCCTAAAATTGGGGAAAAAGCCAATGTATATTATGCTGGCTATTTTGAAGCAAGCGGTGACCTTTTTGATAGTAATATTGAAGAAGTTGACAAAAAGTACAATAAGTATGATGAAAAGAAAAGATTAGGAGGCATGTATAATCCTTATCCTATGGATTATAGTCCAGAAGCCCAACTAGCAGCTGGATTTAGAGAAGCATTACTTACCATGAAAGTAGGAGACAAAATAAGAATTTTTGTACCACCTCATTTAGGATATGGCGAGCGTAATTACGGTCCCATTCCTGGAAATTCCCATCTGGTTTTCGATATGGAAATTGTAGAGTAATAATTTTATTATAATCGCTGTAGCATGAAGAGATTACTGTCCATTTCACTTATCATTTTGTTAACCTTAATAGGGTATATTGGTTGTTCCTCATCATCTGAGGCGCCAGACCAAGAACAACAGGTTGCAGAAGAACAAAATGAAGAAAATGAAGTAGGGCAAGAGGAAGGTGAAGAAGAAATAGAAAGTGAAACTCCAGTATTTAATTCTGTTGTGGAACAATATGGGCAACTAAGCGTAGATGGCAGTAAAATTGTTGACAAAGATGGAAATCCAGTACAGCTAAGGGGAATGTCATTTTTTTGGAGTCAATGGATTGGCAAATATTATACACCAGAAGTTGTTAAATGGCTTAAAGATGACTGGCAATGCACAGTGGTAAGAGCAGCTTTGGCTGTTGAGGAAGGTGGTAATGGCTACATAGCCAATCCAGAAATTGAAAAACAAAAAATATTTACAGTAATAGATGCAGCTATTGAAGAAGGTATTTATGTTATTGTAGATTGGCATAGCCATCATGCGGAAGATTATGTTGCAGAAGCCAAAGCTTTTTTTGCCGAAGTTGCAGAAAAATATGGTAATTATCCCAACATTATATATGAACCTTATAACGAACCATTGGATGTATCATGGAGTGCTGTCCTTAAACCTTATCATGAAGAAGTTATTGCTTCTATTAGAACGTATGATTCTGATAACATTATAATTTGTGGTACTAGGACTTGGTCTCAAAGAGTAGACGAGGTTATTGGCAATAAAATAGATGATGACAATGTGGCTTATACTTTGCATTATTATGCCGCAACCCACAAACAAGAATTAAGGGATATTGCCCAATTGGCAATAGACAATAATATTCCTTTATTTATAACAGAATATGGGGTAACACAGGCTTCTGGAGACGAATCCATAGATGAGACAGAGGCTGGAGTTTGGTGGAGTTTCTTGGATCAAAATAAAATCTCTTGGTGCAACTGGTCCATTGCCGATAAAGAAGAACTGGCAGCGGCTTTAAAACCAAATTCCAGTACATTAGGAGGATGGAGCGCAGATGATCTAACACAATCTGGTACCATGGTACGAGCAGAAATAAAGAAAAAAAATCCTTCCTATAATAAATAATTTTATTGCTCGGGAATATTCTTAAGAATCTGCAAAACGAATTTCCAGAATTTTTGAACAGAAGATATATTTACCCGTTCATCTGGTGAATGAGCACCTTCTATGGTGGGGCCAAAACTAATCATATCCATATTAGGGTAATTCTGCCCTAAAATACCACACTCAAGTCCAGCATGGCATGCAGCCACTTTTGGTTTCTCGCTAAAAAGTAATTCATATTGAGATTCAAGTACTTTTAGAATATCAGAATCAGGATTTGGATTCCAACCTGGATAATCACCTCCAAAGGTTACTGAACAATCTGCCAGTTCAAAAGTTGATTTTAGTGCATTTGCCAAATCCATTTTGGCCGAATTCACAGATGAACGGGTTAAACATCCTATTTTAATGTTTCCATCCTTTACCACTACCCTAGCCAAATTATTTGATGTTTCAACCAAATCTTTGATAGAAGCACTCATAGCATACACTCCATTGTGAGAAGCATAAATTGCCTTTAATAATTTCTTTTGAACCTCATGACCCATAACTTTTTTTGGAACATCAATTTCTTGTATGTTAATTGATAGGTTTGGTTCCATAACAGATAGTTCGTTCATTATTGTAGTACTCCATTCTATTAAACTATCTTCAATAACACTCTTTTTAGAAGCATCAACTACAATTTTAGAAAAACTCTCGCGAGGAATCGCATTTCTAAGTCCTCCCCCATTAATTTCAGAAATCCCAATCCCGTAATGCTCGGTGGCATTATACAGTAAACGATTCATTATTTTGTTGGCATTCCCTAAACCCTTATGAATCTCAATTCCGCTATGACCACCATTTAAACCTTTTACGATAAGTTGATACCCAATCACATTATTTAGAACATTTTCTTCTACATATTCTCCTGTAACGGTAACATCAATTCCACCAGCACAACCAATATCCAATTCATCATCCTCTTCAGTATCTAAATTGAGTAATATTTCACCTTTAAGAACCCCAGCTTTTAACCCCATGGCACCAGTCATTCCCGTTTCTTCATCAATTGTGAACAGGGCTTCAAGTGGAGGGTGGGCAATATCCGTACTTTCTAACAAAGCCATTATTGTAGCGACACCAAGACCATTATCGGCTCCTAAAGTTGTTCCTTTTGCTCGTACCCAACCTCCATCTACATACATTTGTATACCTTGACTGTCAAAATCAAAATTAGTATCTGCATTTTTTTGATGCACCATATCTAAATGAGACTGTAACGTAATTATTTTTCTGTTTTCCATACCAATAGTGGCAGGTTTCCTGATAATGACATTACCAACATCATCTTTAAAGGTCTCTAATTGTAACGAGTTTCCATAATCCAACATAAATTGAATTACTTTTTCTTCCTTTTTTGATGGTCTTGGAACTGCATTTAAATCAGCAAATTTGTTCCACACCTCTTTTGGTTCCAATTGACGAATTTCTTTACTCATAGAATGTTAAGTTGCTGCCAAAAATAAAGTATTGCCAAGAAACTATCTGGATTAATTGGCTATTTTTGGTTTAATGAACAATAGGACTAAAAATTATATTGCAATCTCAATAATCCCGCAAATATTATTGGTAAAATGGCTTGGAAGCCACCCCGAGATAGTTGAGAAATATTATAGTAATGGGTTATATCCAATCATATCCAAAATCTCACGGACACTTCTTGGGTGGATTCCTTTTTCAATTGGAGATATTTTAATTGCCATTGCAATCTTTTTCTTGGCTCGCTATCTCATCATCAAGAGAAGATACATTCGTTCAAAACCAAAAATTTTTGTTCGGAACATTTTTTTTGTGCTCTCAATCGCCTATTTCTTTTTCAATTTTCTCTGGGGATTAAATTATTATCGAATCCCAGTAAAAGAAAAACTGGGAATTACTGAAGACTGGAAATATTCTGATGAAGACTTACTTTCCTTTACAGAAAACATCATTAAAAAAACAAATGCCTTGCAATTTTCAATTATGGGCGATACAGCCAAAGCGGTGGTTGTTCCATACAGTCATAAAGAAATATTGGCCATGACACGTAATGGGTATCAAAAAATGGAGGAAAACCCATTTTTTAAACCATACAGACCGCAAAGCATTAAAAAATCTATGTTTAGCACTCCTTTGTCCTATATGGGCACTTCTGGACACTTAAATCCTTTTACATTAGAAGCCCAATTGAATACCAATATTACCGACTACTATTTTCCTTATGTCGCTTCTCATGAAGTAGCACACCAAATTGGGTATGCCGCTGAAAATGAGGCTAGTTTTATTGGCTTCTTGGCAGCCATCAATCAAGATGATGCTTATTTTCAATATTCAGCTTTGACCAGTATTTTAAACGATTGTCTTATAAAAATCCGAATTAGAGATGATGCTGCATTTCAAAAAATAAGAAATACCATTAATAGTGGCATTTTTAGGAATTACCAAGAATCTGTTGAAAACAACAAAAAGTATGAAAATCCTTTGGAGCCCTATATTAAAAAATTCTACAGTTCTTTCTTAAAGGCCAATAGTCAAAAAGAGGGAATTAAAAGCTATGGTGGTGTGGTGGACTTACTCATTGCATATCATGTAAAAGGAAAGCTAAATATTTCCATATAATCAGTTTTTCTCTTCCAAAAAGTTATAGGCATAAAAAAGAGTGTCATATTAGTTATATTATCATCACTTCTCTTATCTTTAGTGAGGCTAATTAACTTAATTACACTCAATATGAAAATGAAACTTCTACTGCTCGCCATGCTTTGGTGCGGTATTTCTTTGTTTGCACAAGATTATTTCCCAAAAAATGATGGTGTAAAATCAAAGAACAACAATTACACAGCATTTACACATGCTAAAATTTATGTGGCTCCAACCCAAGTGTTGGACAATGCCACACTGCTTATCCAGAATGGAAAAGTGGTACAAGTAGGCAAATCCATTACCATTCCAAAAAATTCTGTTGTAGTAGATTTGGAAGGAAAATCAGTATACCCGTCTTTTATTGATATTTATTCTGATTTTGGTGTAGCTAAACCCAAGCGCGCTCCAAGTGGTGGCAGATCTGCACAGTATGAACCTAGTAGAGAAGGCTTTTATTGGAACGATCATATTATGCCAGAAAATGCAGCTATCAGCGTTTTTATGTATGATGACAAAAAAGCAAAAGAGTTAAGAGATGCAGGTTTTGGGGTTGTAAACTCTCATATCCAAGACGGTATTGCCCGTGGCACGGGTGTTTTGGTTGCCTTGAACGGAACTGGGAACGATGGGGACAGGGTTTTGGACGATAAATCCGCCCAATATTTTTCTTTTACCAAGAGCATTGCCAAAAGACAATCGTACCCATCTTCTTTAATGGGAGCCATGGCACTTTTGCGCCAGTTTTATTCTGATGCAGATTGGTATTCTAAAGGTAATTCTTCAACCAAAGACCGTTCTATAGAGGCATTGTTGGAGAATAAAGGTTTGGTTCAAATTTTTGAGGCCAAGGATAAGAACAACATTTTAAGAGCAGATAAAATTGGTGATGCCAACAATGTTCAATATGCAATTGTTGCGGGAGGAAATGAGTATGAGAATATTGCAGACATTAAAGCTACAAACGCCAAATTAATTGTCCCTATCAACTTTCCGGCTGCATATGATGTATCCAATCCTTATGAAGCGAATCTTGTTTCTTTACAGGATATGAGAAAATGGAACCAAGCTCCATCCAATCCAAAAGTCCTTGCTGAAAATGGTATTTCTTTTTCTTTTACTTTGTTCGATTTAAAATCAGCTTCCAAATTTAAATCCAACTTATTAAAAGCCATTGAATACGGACTTCCAAAAACAAAGGCTTTGGAAGCGTTGACAACCGTTCCGGCATCAATTTTAGGGAAGTCAAGTAAAATTGGAACCTTACAAGTAGGTAGTTACGCTAATTTTTTAATTACTTCTGGAGATGTCTTTGATAAAGAAACCATTCTCTATGAGAACTGGGTACAGGGCACTAAAAATGTTATCCATGATAAAAATCAAAAAGACATTCGTGGCACTTATGACTTATCTGTAGGTGGACTTACCTATAGTCTTTCCATAAGTGGTGAGCCAGCCAAACCAAAATTGGAAATTAAACAAGACACCATAAAACTAAAAGGAAAATTGGCCTATAAGAACAATTGGTTGGATTTTTCTTTCACAGACTCTAATGACAAACCTTATCGAATGACTGGTTTGGTGTCAAAAAAATCTGACAATATTGATGGTAAGTTAGTTTTACCAAACGGAACGGAATCCACTTTTAAAGCTATTAAAACATCAACCTTTTCTAAAAAAGAAAAAGAAAGCAAAGAAAAGGAAACACCAACAGTAATGCCGATTACTTTTCCAAATGTAGGTTATGGCTATGCAAGTAAACCTAAATCACAAAACACCTTATTTAAAAATGCCACTGTTTGGACAGGTGAGGAAGCTGGAGTTATAGAAAACACAGATGTGCTTGTAAAAGATGGTAAAATTGTAAAGATTGGCACTAATTTAAATGGCGGCAATGCCACAGTGGTAGATGCGACCGGTAAACACTTAACAGCTGGGATTGTGGATGAACATTCGCATATTGCTGCTCTAGCAATAAATGAGGCTGGGCACAACTCCTCTGCGGAAGTAAAAATGACTGATGTTATTGACCCAGAACATATGGGAATCTATAGGGATTTAGCTGGTGGCGTTACCACCATTCAACTACTGCACGGTTCTGCCAATCCTATTGGAGGACGTTCTGCCATTCTAAAGTTAAAATGGGGCGAAAGTGCTGAAAATATGATATATCCCAATGCTCCTAAATTTATAAAATTTGCTTTGGGAGAAAATGTAAAGCAATCTAACTGGCAGAGCTTTAGCAGGTTTCCACAAACCAGAATGGGTGTTGAACAAGTATTTACCAATTACTTTCAAATGGCAAAAGAATACGATACTAAGAAGAAAAGTGGAAAGCCATATAGATATGATGAGGAAATGGAAACTTTAGCTGAAATATTGAATGGAGAGCGTTTTATTAGCTGTCATTCTTATGTGCAAAGCGAAATAAATATGGCTATGAAAGTAGCAGAGAAATTTGGTTTTACTATTAATACGTTCACACATATTTTGGAAGGTTATAAAGTTGCGGACAAAATGGCAAAACATGGTGTAGGAGGTTCTACTTTTAGTGACTGGTGGGCCTATAAATATGAAGTGAATGATGCTATTCCATATAATGCGGCTATTATGCACAGTCAGGGAATTACCGTTGCCATTAACAGTGATGATGCTGAAATGTCCAGAAGATTAAATCAAGAAGCTGGGAAAACAGTTAAATATGGTGGCCTATCCGAAACAGAAGCGTGGAAAACTGTCACCTTGAACCCAGCAAAACTATTACATATCGATGATAAGGTAGGAAGTATTAAAGAAGGGAAAGTAGCAGATTTGGTTTTATGGACAGACCATCCATTATCTGTTTATGCAAAAGCTGAAAAAACCATGATAGAAGGAACCATCTATTTTGACTTGGAAAAAGACAAGCAACAGCGAGAAGCCATCAAAAAAGAAAGAAATACCTTGATACATATGATGTTGAAAGAAAAAAGTGGTGGTGGAAAAATGCAGGGGCCTAAGCAAAGTAAAAAAGAGAGTTTTCATTGTGATAGTTTATAAAATATAAGAAGATGAAAAAAATAAAAAATATACTAGTAGCTGTGTTGCTTGTTTTTATAGGAAGTTCCTATGCTCAACAAACACCAGCCAATAAGCAAACCGAAGCTATTTCCATAACTGGAGCAATTGCCCATATTGGGGATGGCACTATTGTTGAAAACTGTACACTAGTTTTTGAAAATGGAAAAATTACAGCATTAGGCAATGCGGTGGCCACAAAAGGAACCATAATTGATGCATCTGGCAAGCATGTATACCCCGGCATAATTGCACCAGCTAAATCTTTGGGACTAATAGAAGTAAATGCCGTGAGGGCAAGTAATGACCAAGATGAAATTGGTGATTTTATTCCGCATGTACGCAGTTTAATTGCATATAATGCTGAATCCAAAGTGGTAGAAAGTATGCGTCCAAATGGAGTGCTTTTGGGACAGATAGCACCACAAGGTGGTAGAATTTCTGGAACATCCTCTATTGTACAATTTGATGCTTGGAACTGGGAAGATGCAGCAATTAAAGTGGATGATGGTATTCACCTAAATTGGCCCAGTGCCTATAGAAGAGGTAGATGGTGGTTGGGAGAACCAAGAGGGTTAAGCCCCAACAAAAACTACCAAAAACAATTGGAAGAAGTTGTAGATTTTATTGCTAGCTCCGAAGCTTATGACATGGACCCTTCCAGTGAAATGAATCTGGGATTTGCCGCCATGCATGGTCTTTTTAATGGTTCACAAAAACTCTACGTTTACGCAGAAAGAGAAAAAGAAATCATAGATGCCATTTCCACTCTTAAAAATACTGGAATACAGGAAATTGTTTTAATTGGGGGCTATGAGGCTCCCAAAATAACTAACTTTTTGAAAGATAATAATATTCCCGTGCTTGTGGGTTACACTCATGACCTTCCAAGTTATGACGATGATGATTATGATTATCCATACAAATTACCAAAATTATTAATGGATGCTGGGCTTTTGGTTGGTTTACAAAATGCGCATGCAGAAAATTTTCAAACAAGAAACCTTCCATTTTATGCTGGCCAGGTTGTGGGACAAGGAATGGATAAAGAAAAAGCTCTACAAATGCTTACAGGTAACAATGCCAAGATTTTAGGTATAGATGCAGAATATGGAACCTTGGCAATTGGTAAAAGTGCTACTTTGTTTATTTCTGAAGGAGATGCCTTGGATATGCGCACCAATCAACTAACTCATGCATTTATTGATGGAAGAAATATATCTTTAGAAACCCATCAGACAGAATTATGGAAAAGATATATGGGCAAGTACAACGGAAAATAAAATGTCTTTTTTATTGATTCGTGTACCTTTGTATCTATGGATGGCACAAAAAATATCAGCAGCACACAGAACAAGCTGATTAAAAATATAATCTTATTAAAAGAAAAGTCCCGTGAACGAAAGAAAACGGGGCTTTTTGTTCTTGAAGGGTTACGTGAGCTTCAACTGGCAGTGAAAGGCAACTATGTGATTGAGCAGGTTTTATTTGAACCATCTATTATTTCCTTTTCAGAAATCAAGGAACTCTTACAATCGGTTACATTAAAACTAGAAATCATTGAGATTTCAAAAGAGGTATATCAAAAAATAGCCTATAGGGAAACAACCGAAGG
>NZ_JBWFBN010000002.1:0-92735 GCF_056326165.1 Saonia sp. | reverse complement strand
TTGCTATGTATTGCGCTGCATTGACCGCATCCAAAAATTATTTAGAAGTAGATTACACTAAGGCCTCTGCCCTAGTTGTTGGCACTGAATCTACTGGATTAACAGGAACTTGGCTGCAGAATTCAACCCAAAACATTATTATCCCTATGGAAGGGGAAATAGATTCCATGAATGTTTCCGTCTCCGCTGCAATACTTATCTTTGAAGCTAAAAGACAAAGAAAAGTTTAACCATTCTTTTCAATTCTATTTATGGAAAAAAGCTCCCTATTCTACATCATCATTGCAATTTTAATCATTCAGTTTTTACTAGAAACTTTTTTGGATTTCTTAAATTATAAAAGATACGACGAACCTATTCCCAAAGAATTAGAAGACGTATATGACAAGGATGAATATCTAAAATCGCAAGAATACAAAAAGACGAATTATAGATATGGACTTATAACTTCTCTTTTCTCATTAATATTGACCCTTTCATTTCTAATTTTTGGGGGATTTGAATGGGTAGATACCATAGTAAGGGAAAACACTTCACAACCTATCCTTATGGCACTTCTCTTTTTTGGCATTATTATGATTGGAAGTGATATTATTACTACACCTTTTTCCTACTATCAAACCTTTGTGATCGAGGAAAAATTTGGGTTCAACAAAACTACCAAAAAACTGTTTTTTTTAGATAAAATAAAAGGGTGGCTAATGACGGCTGTTTTAGGTGGTGGAGTTCTTGCACTCATTATTTGGTTTTTTCAAACAACAGGCACAAATTTTTGGCTGTATGCATGGGGAATTATAGCTTTCTTTTCAATTTTTATGAATTTGTTTTATAGCAAGCTTATTGTACCGCTTTTTAACAAACAGACTCCATTGGATGAAGGAAGTTTAAAAAGCAGCATTGAAGCTTATGCGCAAAAAGTAGGTTTTGAACTCAAGAATATTTTTGTGATAGATGGCTCTAAAAGATCTACCAAAGCCAATGCCTATTTTTCAGGATTTGGAAGAGAAAAGAGAGTTACTTTGTACGATACTTTAATAAACGATTTGGAGGAAGAAGAAATAGTTGCCGTATTGGCTCATGAGGTGGGTCATTATAAACGCAGGCATATTATTTTTAATCTTACAGCTTCCATTGTTACTATGGGAATAACACTTTTTGTATTGTCCTTATTTGTTAACAATCCGGAAGTTTCCATGGCGATTGGTGTTTCGCAACCCAGTTTCTATGCCGCATTGGTTGGCTTTGGAATTTTGTATTCACCCATATCGGAAGTTACAGGATTATTAATGAATTATATTTCTAGAAAATTTGAGTATCAGGCAGATGATTATGCAAAAAACACCTTTGCCGCACAACCATTGATTACTTCCCTAAAAAAACTTTCCAAGAATAGTTTAAGTAATCTTACTCCCCATCCTGCATATGTTTTTATGCATTATTCCCATCCTCCCCTAATTGCTAGAATCAAAAACCTAAAGGCATAGTTTTTGTTGCCCACTAATTAAGATTGTGGTAATTTTAATATTATGATGACAGAGGCGGATATAGAAAAAGAAAATAAAGAGATTGCCAAGCAATACAAGGAATTGCTACGCCTTAGTTATCAGTCACTTTCCAATGACGATAAAAAGCTAATACGCAATGCTTTTGATGTTGCTGTTGATGCTCATAAAGACCAGAGAAGAAAATCAGGCGAAGCTTATATTTTTCATCCTATAGCAGTTGCCAAAATTGTGGCCTCAGAAATTGGGTTAGATGCTGTTTCCATTGCCTCTGCACTATTGCACGATGTTGTAGAAGATACCGCTTATACTTTAGATGATATGGAGCGTATGTTTGGAGAAACCGTTGCTCGTATTGTAGACGGACTTACCAAAATTGCGCATCTAAAAAAGGATATGAATATATCCCAACAGGCAGAGAATTTTAGGAAAATGCTACTTACCCTTAATGATGATGTAAGGGTAATTATTATTAAGATAGCGGACAGATACCATAATATGCTCACATTGGATGCCATGCCAGAGCACAAACAAGTTAAAATGGCATCTGAAACCTTGTACATTTATGCACCATTGGCCCATAGAATTGGTCTATACAATATAAAGACCGAGTTAGAGGATTTAAGTTTAAAGTATACAGAACCAGATGTTTACAATGATATCTATGAAAAAATAGAAGATACCAAAGAGGAAAATGAAAAGTATATAGAAAACTTTTCCAATATTATTAGAGATTCTTTGGATAAGGAAGGTCTCAATTATTCTATAAAAGGTCGAATGAAATCAATTTTTTCCATTAGGAAGAAAATGAAAGCCCAAAATGTACCTTTTGAAGAAATCTATGACAAGTTTGCCATTAGGGTAATCTATAAATCGGACCAAAGAAATGAGAAGTTTTTGGCATGGAAAATATATTCTGTAGTAACGGATCATTTTACACCTAACCCTGTGCGTCTAAGAGACTGGATATCATCGCCAAAATCAACTGGGTATGAAGCCTTGCATATCACCGTTATGGGCCCAAAAAAAAGATGGGTAGAAGTACAGGTACGTAGTGAGCGTATGCACGAAATTGCTGAAAAAGGATATGCTGCGCACTTTAAATACAAACATGGTGAGCAGAAAGAAAAGGGTATAGAAGTTTGGTTGAACCGTTTACAAGAAGCCTTGGAGAATTCCAATTCCAATGCCGTAGATTTTGTAGAAGAGTTTAAGTTAAATCTTTACTCCAAAGAAATTTTTGTATTTACCCCTAATGGAGAATTAAAATCCTTACCAAAAGGTGCCACGCCACTGGATTTTGCTTTTAACATACACACAGAGATAGGGATGCATACGCGTGGTGCAAAAGTAAATGGTAAGTTAATGCCACTCAATACACCTCTAAATAGTGGAGACCAAGTAGAAATAATTACTTCAGAAAGTTCCAAACCAAACCAAAGCTGGTTGGACTATGCCACTACTGCAAGGGCTCGTGCAAAAATAAAATCATCTCTACGTGAAGAGAAAAAAGACGTTGCTGTTGAAGGTAAGGAGATTTTAAGACGGAAGCTAAAATCACAAAAAATTACCATAAGTGAAGATGTTATCAATAAAATGGTCATCTATTTTAAACTTAAGACAAGTTTGGATTTATTTTTTCGTGTTGGAAATGGTTCCATAGACAATCAACAGATTAAGGATTTTACCTCATCCTACAGCAATGCCTTTATAAGCTTCTTTAAGAACAAAATAAAAAGGTCACCCGTACCAGATGATATTAATAAAGAAGTAATAACCTCTAAATACGATATTCTTGTTTTTGGCAAAGAAGAAGAAAAACTAGAATACAAGCTTTCCCAGTGCTGCAGTCCAATTCCTGGAGATGATGTTTTTGGTTTTATTAGTGTAAATGAGGGCATAAAAGTGCATAAAAAGAATTGTCCAAATGCTATTGCTCTTCAATCTAACTATGCATACCGAATAATAAGTGCAAAGTGGATAGACTCTTCTCAAGAAGAATTTACCGCAGATATTACCCTTACTGGGATAGATAACCTTGGATTGGTGAATGAAATAACCCAGATAATATCGGACAATATGCATGTTAACATGCGTAATCTTAACTTTAGTACAAATGGTGGAACTTTCAAAGGAAAAATTACCGTTGTTGTAAAAAACAATACAATTCTTAAAAAATTGACCGACAACTTAAAACGTGTCAGTGGTATTGACAAAGTCACTCGAGTTTAAATTTAAACTATTACATTTGCAGAATTAGTAATTGTGAAAATGGCAGCCAATAAAGATCAAGAAATTGTAAAAAATGTGTTCACAGCTTTTCTGGAAGATAACGGTCACAGAAAAACACCTGAACGCTACGCCATACTTCAAGAAATATACAACAGTGATGAACATTTTGATATAGAATCTCTCTATATTAATATGAAGAATAAAAATTATAGGGTAAGCCGTGCCACTCTATATAATACCATTGAGCTTTTAATGGAATGCAAGTTGGTAAGAAAACATCAATTTGGAAAGAATCAGGCGCAATATGAAAAATCCTATTTTGACAGACAGCATGATCATGTAATCCTAACTGATACTGGTGAAGTTATGGAGTTTTGCGATCCAAGGATTCAATCAATAAAAAAAACAATAGAAGAGGTTTTTGATATAAAAATCAGTAACCATTCACTTTACTTTTACGGTATAAGAAACAAAGAAGAGAATACAAACAACTAACCAATAATTACGAATGGCGGTAGACTTACTACTAGGATTACAATGGGGAGACGAGGGAAAAGGAAAAATCGTTGATGTACTAACCAAAGACTATGATATAATTGCAAGATTTCAAGGAGGTCCCAATGCAGGGCATACCTTGGAGTTTGATGGTATAAAACATGTTTTACATACAATTCCATCTGGTATTTTTCATGAAAATGCTATGAATATTGTTGGAAATGGTGTGGTCATAGATCCTGTGATTTTCAAAAAAGAATTGGACAATCTTAAGAAGTTCAATATTGATATAAAATCCAAATTGCTTATTTCTAGAAAAGCGCATTTAATCTTACCAACACACAGGTTGTTAGATGCAGCTTCCGAAGCTTCTAAAGGAAAAGCCAAAATTGGGTCAACACTTAAAGGTATTGGACCAACCTATATGGACAAAACCGGTAGAAACGGAATGAGAATAGGCGACTTGGAATTAGATGATTGGAAAGAAAAGTATCGAAATCTAGCCAATAAGCATGAAGCCATGATTGGGTTTTATGATGTTGATATTCAGTATGATTTAGAAGATTTGGAAAGTGAGTTTTTTGCTGCCGTAAAAGAACTTAAAAACCTTACTTTTATTGATAGTGAAGAATATCTTTTTAAAGCTCAAAAAGAAGGTAAAAAAATACTAGCAGAAGGCGCCCAAGGCTCTTTATTGGATATTGATTTTGGAACTTATCCATTTGTAACTTCATCTAACACAACAGCTGCTGGTGCATGCACTGGACTTGGTGTGGCACCCAATAAAATTGGGGAGGTAAAAGGTATATTTAAAGCTTACACTACCAGAGTAGGTAGTGGTCCTTTCCCAACAGAGCTTTTTGATGAAGATGGTGAAACCATGGGGCGTGTTGGCAATGAATTTGGCGCAACTACTGGTAGACCTAGACGTTGTGGATGGTTAGATTTAGTAGCCCTAAAATATGCCGTACAGATTAATGGGGTAACAGAATTAATGATGATGAAAGGTGATGTGTTAAGCGGCTTTAAAAAATTAAAGATTTGTACTGCCTATAATTATAAAGGAAATACCATTGAGCATTTACCATATAATATAGAACCAGAAAATGTAGCACCTATATATACAGAAATGGAAGGGTGGAAAAAAGATTTGACCCAATTAACCAAAGCAGAAGAATTACCGCCTGCTTTGAATGCATATATAGATTTCTTGGAGAAAGAACTGGAAGTGCCCATAAAGATTGTTTCAGTGGGACCAGATAGAACTCAAACAATACATAGATAAACAATGAGACTGCTTTATAGCAGTCTTTTTTATTTTTAAGGGTTATTAATGTGATAATTCTTAACATCTTATTTTATATTAGAGGTCAATTCCCAATAAGCAAAAAATATGAAGTATACCGCTGAACACTTATTGAGTGCAAAAACAAGAAAAGACTTAATACAAATTGCCACTGACAATAATATAAATATTGATAAATATTTAAGGAATGCCAAATACGAGATTGAGTTGATAAAACTGCAATCAGAATTGGTGAACCTTCAACAATGGATTGCCCGTGAAAAAATGCGTGTGGTCGTTATTTTTGAAGGCAGAGATGCAGCTGGCAAAGGTGGTGCAATCAAAAGATATAAAGAACATCTAAATCCTCGTTCCTCAAGAGTTGTGGCATTAACAAAACCGACTGAGGTAGAACGTGGCCAATGGTATTTTAGACGCTATATAAAGGAACTTCCCAATCCTGGAGAAATTGTTTTCTTTGATAGAAGTTGGTACAATAGAGCGGTGGTAGAACCAGTTATGGGATTTTGCAGTAAAAAGGAATACAAGCAATTTATGGTCCAGGTTCCTGAGTACGAGCATTTACTTTATGAGGACAATGTAAAAGTTTTTAAGTTTTGGTTTTCCATATCAAAAGAGGAGCAAAAAAAGAGATTCAAAGCTCGTTTACAGAACCCTTTAAAAAGATGGAAATTTAGCCCAGTAGATGAAAAGGGGCAAGAGCTTTGGGACAGTTACACACACTACAAAGAACAAATGTTCAGTAAAACGCACACCAACTTCAGCCCGTGGGTAATTGTAAAGGCAAACGATAAGAAAGAAGCAAGGTTAGAGAGTATCCGTTATATTCTATCACAATTTGAATATGATGGAAAAGGGGATTCAAAAATCCAACTTTTACCAGACCCAAATGTTGTTACAAAATACCACAGAAGTGCCGTACAGATAGATATTTAAAAAGAATAGTTATGATTCAAAAAAAGTTAACAGAGGAAGATGTGGAACATCTTAATTCCAAAATTGGACAAAAGGCTCTTTTTAGAAACAAAAGAATAAACATTAATAAGGCTTTAGCAGAAACCAAATACGAAACACAGTTAAAAGAACTTCAAACTGAGCTCATTAAACTACAAAGCTGGGTCATTGAGAACAATAAAAAAGTTGTTATTCTTTTTGAAGGTAGGGATGCAGCAGGAAAAGGTGGGGCAATTAGAAGAATTACCGAATATATAAATCCTAGACATATTAAAATAGTTGCTCTAGATGTCCCCACAGATGATGAGAGAAGTCAATGGTTTTTTCAACGCTATATAAATCATTTGCCAAAACCGGGGGAAATAGTATTTTTTGACAGAAGTTGGTACAACAGAGCGGTAGTAGAACCGGTAAATGGTTTCTGTACACAACATGAATATGAAATTTTTATGTCACAAGTAAACGATTTTGAAAAAATGTTGATTCAATCGGATACTTATTTAATCAAGTTTTATTTTTCCATTACCAAAGAAGAACAGGCAAATAGATTTGCAGAAATTAAAAAGAATCCGTTAAAGCAATGGAAAATAACTCCTGTTGATCAAAGGGCCCAAGAACTATGGGATGATTATACCAAATATAAAGAAGCCATGTTTGATACCACAAATACAGAAGTGGCCCCTTGGATTATCATAAATGCCAACCAAAAGATAAGTGCCAGATTAGAAGCCATTTCACATGTATTAAAGGCTATCCCCTTTAAGTAAGTAAAGGTTAATAAGTTATACAATGTCCGTAACACCTCTGGATAAAAAGCTCGGGATAAAAGAAAACTCAGAAATTCTGGTTTTAAACACTCCAAAGAAGTACACGGATTTTTTCAACTCATTTCCAAGTAATGTCATCATAAATGAAACCTTCAAAAATAAAAAGGTAGAGTTCATTCATATTTTTGCAACTACAAAGGAAGAACTTACACATTTCTTTTTCTTGGGAAAAAACGTTTTAAAAAATAATGGGATTCTTTGGATTAGCTGGCCAAAAAAAACTTCTAATATAGAAACAGAATTGGACAAGTTTATCATTATGAAGTATGGGCTAGACAATGGATTGGTGGATACCAAAGTAGCCGCTATTGATGAAAATTGGAGCGGACACAAATTTGTTTACAGGCTAAAAGATAGAAACTAACTACTCTTGAATACTTATTTTAAATATAAAATAGACGGCATTACTTATTTTCAAAAAGTAGTATCTTTAAAGGAATTCCAATAACAACAACCAAAATACCATGGATTTATCTAGAAAAAACTTTATTAAAACATTAGGACTTGGAGCAGTAGCTGCAGGAACCTCATCTTTTGCCCATTTAAAAAAATCCAATACACAAACCGTTAACGACCATAAATTAACAGTTGGATTGGCTTCTTATACCTTACGAAAATATAATTTGGACGAAGTCATAGAAATTGCTCAAAGATTGGATATAAAAGATGTAGCCTTTAAGAGCTTTCATTTACCCTACGAATCTACAGATGATGAGCTTAAATATATTCGTGATAAAGTAAAAGCCAGAGGTTTAAATCTATATGGTGGAGGTGTTATTTACTTTAAAACTCCAGAGGATGTTGATACCTATTTTAACTATGCAAAAACTGCAGGTTTAAAAATGATTATTGGCGCCCCAAATCACGAACTATTGCCACTTATTGAAAAGAAGGTGAAAGAAACAGATATTAAACTGGCAATTCACAATCACGGCCCCGAGGATGATATTTTTCCATCCCCGGAAAGTGTCTATAATAAAATCAAGAATTTAGATGATAGAATAGGTCTATGTATTGATACTGGGCATACTTTTAGACTAAATTTAGACCCAGCGACCGAACTTAAAAAATACAAAGACCGCCTTTTTGATGTCCACATAAAAGATATACATGAGCAAGTAGCGGATGGTAAAAATGTAGAAATTGGACGTGGAAAAATGAATATTCCAAGTATTATGAGTGCCCTTAAAGAAATTAAGTATGAGGGGGTATTAGGATTAGAGTATGAAAAAGATGGTGACCACGCCATTTATGGACTGTCTGAATCTGTAGGTTATGTTAGGGGAATTTTAAAAATGATTTAAAATACTTGTATTTCATTTTTAAACTTAAATATGAGGTTTAGTGTCAATTTGAGTAATTTTTGTCAAAAAATTGCATTGAGAAGTGACAAAGTTTTATTGAAATTTACAAATGGTCTATAAAACAACAATCCTTAAAAGTATCCTAATCTAGTGTCTTTCTCAACCAAAATATTCTATTTTTGAACAAAACTTACTTGTTTGAAGAAAATTCCACTTTTCATTTTTTGTTTTTCCCTTTTAGCTTGCTTTGCTCAGGAACAGCCTGCAGAAGATAAACAAATCAACATAGTTTATGGTGCAAATTTTACAAAGGATGAGGCCAAGTTTCCTGGGGCTTCCATTTTTAGTAAGGACGAACATCAACAAGTACGTTTTGAACACCAAGGAGCTGATTTATGGTGTGACATTGCCATTTTTTACCAAAAAGAAAACAAATTAAGGGCTATTGGGAACATTCTCCTGCAACAAGGTGATTCCATTGAAATGACAGCAGGTCATATTAATTATGATGGAAACATTAAATTGGCAAAGGCGTGGGACACCGTGGTGCTTACTAATACAGACATGGTCCTAAAAACGGACACGCTCTATTTTGATAGGGAAAAACAGGAGTCTTATTATCAAGATTTTGGAACTGTGGTAGATTCTGCCAACACACTTACTAGTGAAATTGGAAGGTATTATATGACTCCAAAAAAGTATCAATTTTTAGATAGTGTACATATAAAAAACCCAGAGTACATTATGGATTCTGAGCGGTTGGATTATTATACTACTTCTAAAAATGCCTATATGTATGGCCCATCCACTATTACGGGTGAAACTTATAAAATTTATTGTGAACGGGGATTTTATGACACCAAAATAGAAAGTGGTTACGGCATAAAAAACACCAAAATAAATTATAACAACAGAATCATCGAGGGAGACAGCCTCTTTTTTGATAAGACAAGAGAATTTGCTTCAGCCACAAACAATATTACAGTTACAGATACGGTAAACAATAGTATAATACGCGCACATTATGCAGAAGTTTTTAAAGCCAAAGATTCCGTTTTTGCTACTAGAAGAGCTGTCGCCATAAGTGCAGCACAAGAGCCATTAGATTCTCTTTACGTACATGGTGACACCTTAATGATTACTGGAAAGCCAGATGAACGTATTCTAAGAGCATTTAGGAATGCTAAATTCTACAAAAAAGATTTGAGTGGTAAATGCGATTCTATTCACTCTAATGAAAAAACAGGACTCACCCAATTGATTACAAACCCCATACTTTGGAATTTAGACAACCAAATGACTGGAGACAGTATTCACTTGATTTCCAATTTGCAAACAGAGCAAATGGACTCCTTAAAAGTTATTAATAATTCATTTATTATTTCTCAAGACACCATTGGAAAAATTGGTTATAACCAGGCAAAAGGGATAGATTTATTTGGAAAATTTATAGATAATGAACTAAAAATCATTGACTTGGTTCAAAATACCGAAGTTATTTACTATATGTATAATGATGATGATGAACTTGTAGGTATTAATAAGACAAAGTGTAGTAAGATTCGTCTTTTTATGGCTGAGAATGATATTGAAGACATTACATTCTTTATAGACCCAGATGGCAATATATTCCCAGACAAGGATTTACCCGAAACTGAACGCCTATTGAAGGATTTTATATGGCGTGGTGATGAGCGTATTATGACAAAGGATGACATTTTTGATGAAGATGATAATAATATTGTACTTCCAATAATCCGTGGTATAAACAACCCCATTGATATTGATGCGGAAGAAGATGAGCGAAGTAAAAATGAAGGGGACCCTTTAAATATCACTCAAAAAGCAAATAAACAGGCCACAAAACCTAAAAAAATGCCACAGCCCAAAAAAGTCAAGTAACCATGAAGGATGACTTTTTTAAATATCAAGCACAGACTACTCCTCATCCTTTAGCAATGGAAGTCTCTCATGCAAAAGGAAGCTATATTTATGATACAGATGGGAATGCACACTTGGATTTTGTAGCCGGAGTCTCTGCCTGTAGTTTAGGTCATTGTCATTCCAAAGTAATAAATGCAATTCAAGAACAGGCGGAAAAATACATGCATGTGATGGTGTATGGAGAATATATCCAGAAACCAGCAGTAAAATATTCCAAATTACTTGCTTCCCTCCTACCAGATTCTTTGAGTACCACCTATATGGTGAATTCGGGAACGGAGGCTATTGAAGGTGCTTTAAAACTTGCAAGACGATTTACAGGTAGGTCAGAAATTATAGCCGCCAAGAAAGCGTATCATGGAAATACTATGGGCAGCTTAAGTGTTATGGGGTATGAAGAACGTAAAAGTGCTTTTAGGCCTCTAATCCCAGATGTTTCATTTATTTCTTTTAATTCTGAGGCAGATTTGGAAAAAATCTCATCCAAAACAGCGGCAGTAATTTTAGAAACAATACAAGGTGGAGCAGGCTTTATTCTTCCAGAGGATAATTACTTAAAAAAAGTAAGACAAAAGTGTAATGAAGTTGGTGCGTTATTAATTTTAGATGAGGTACAACCCGGTTTTGGTCGTACTGGTAAACTTTTTGCTTTTGAACATTATAATTGTGTTCCAGATATTTTGGTCATAGGAAAAGGCATGGCATCCGGGCTTCCAGTAGGGGCATTTGTAGCTTCAAATAAATTGATGGAATCCCTACAATACTGTCCAAAACTAGGTCATATTACCACCTTTGGTGGGAACCCAGTGATTGCTGCAGCCTGTTTGGCAACACTAGAAGAAATTACAAGCAATAACCTGATTTTTGCAAGCCTAGAAAAAGAAAAATTATTTAAAAAACTATTGACACATAAGTATATAAAAGAAATCAGAGGAAAAGGATTAATGTTGGCACTCATTCTGGAAAATAAAGAAATAGCCAGTCAATTAATCCTAAAATGCAAAGAAAAAAACCTTATTCTATTTTGGCTTCTATTTGAACCCAAAGCAGTGCGAATATCTCCTCCATTGACCATTTCCAATGATGAAATAAAAAAGGGGTGCAGCATCATTCTAAACGTATTAAATGAACTGGAATAATAATTTGTTAACTAAATTGTTAATAATATAGACTGTATTAGGAACTTAAAATATCCTCAAAAGAGTATTTTTAATTCCATAGTTAAACCAAGCCCGTAAATTTATGGCGTTAGATTCTAACGAAAGACCCAGCAAACCTGTAATTAAATTTGAGTCCATGCTTAAGACAGATGATGTCTATTTCTTCGATGCAGAGGATTTTGAAGATATTATCCATCATTATCTAAACAATGGAAAAATCTCTTTGGCAAAAAAAGCCATAAAAATTGGATTACAACAACATCCTCACAGTATAGAATTAAAGCTTTTAGATGTTGAAGTGCTTGTGTTTGAAAACAATTTAGAACTTGCTGAACAACATTTAGACAGCCTGCAACTTTTGGATGGAAACAATGAAGAAATTTATATTCAGCGTGCCAATATTTATTCTAAAAAAGACAATCATGAGGCAGCTGTAGAATTACTTAAAAAGGCATTGACGCTAGCAGAAGATAATTTTGAGATTTTTTCACTCTTGGGTATGGAATATCTTTTTATGGATGATTACCAAATGGCCAAGGAGAATTTTATGAGATGTGTCACCATGGATCAACAAGACTATGCCTCCTTGTACAATGTAATATACTGCTTCGAATTTTTGGAAGATTTTGAAGGGGGCATCCTTTATCTTAATGAATTCTTGGAAAGAAACCCTTATTGTGAAGTAGCCTGGCACCAATTGGGTAAAATGTATGTTACTAAAGAAATGCTAATAGAGGCCATTACAGCTTTTGATTTCGCCATAATCTCGGACGATTCGTTTATTGGTGCCTATTATGAAAAAGGGAAGGTTTTAGAAAAAATGGGCAAGTATAATGAGGCCATAGAAAATTATGAAACTACCATTGAAATAGAGGACCCAACATCTCATGCATATTTACGTATTGGGAGATGTCATGAAAAGTTAGGGAATCATGATTTGGCAAAACATTATTACTATAGAACAGTACATGAAGACCCTCTTTTGGATAAAGGCTGGTTGGCCATTACAGAATACCATTATACAAAAGGAGAGTATGAAAAAGCCTTGTATTATATTAACAAGGCAATAAATGTTGATGAGGAAAATCCGCTATACTGGAAAAAAAGTGCCAAAATATATACCGCATTAAATAATTTTGATGAGGCAGATTTTGCCTATAAACAAACCGTAGAGTTGGGCAATTATGAGCTAGATACTTGGTTAAATTGGGCCATGGTTGTGTTGTTGGGAAGTAAGGATTTTACCTCTGTAATACAGATTTTAGAACAAGGAATGGAGTTTTATCCGGAAAATGCAGATATATATTATAAAATGACAGCAGTTCATTTAATGAATAATAAGACAGATGATGCCGCTGTCTGTTTGACCAATGCACTACAATTAGATGCCGATAAATTCTCAATGTTCCAAGATGAATTTCCCCAATTTAACGACTCTAAATTGGTAAGTAATATTCTAAGTGATAATAAAAAAGCTTCCAGATAAAAAGAGTTATTTTTGTTTTTTATCTTCTCTATGGAAAACAAAAACTTTTTACAATATTTTTTCATTACACTTAAAGGAATGGCGATGGGAGCGGCAGATGTTGTCCCAGGTGTATCAGGTGGTACCATTGCATTTATATCTGGTATTTACGAAGAGTTAATTACTTCCATAAACAATATAGATTTTTCTCTATTAAAGACATTACGGCTAGAGGGGTTTAAGGCTTTTTGGAAACAGCTAAATGGCAATTTCTTACTGTCCCTTTTTTTAGGTATTGGCATCAGTGTAATTTCTTTGGCAAAATTTATTAGTTGGTTATTAGTGAACAAACCTATCTTATTATGGTCTTTCTTTTTTGGTTTGGTGTTAGCAAGTATAATTATTGTTGGTAAGGCTATAGAAAAATGGAATATTGGAACCATCCTAATGCTTTTGTTAGGTGCCGTGGTAGCATATTTTATTACGCAGCTCCCTGCATCAGAAAATATAGCCAGCTTACCTTATTTGTTCCTCTCTGGGGCTTTAGCAGTCTGTGCCATGATTCTTCCAGGAATATCAGGGGCATTTATTCTTGTCCTTTTAGGTTCTTACAAGACTATTTTAGATGCCGTACATGAAAGGGATATAAAAATTATTGCCACTGTTGCTTTAGGAGCCATTTTTGGGCTACTTAGTTTTGCCAGAGTCCTTAAATGGATGTTCAACCATTATAAAAATCTTACACTAGCTGTACTTACTGGGTTTATTGTGGGGTCATTAAGTAAAATTTGGCCTTGGAAAAAAGTGTTGGAAACCAAAGTCTTTGGTGATAAAATTATCCCGATTAAAGAGCAAAATATTAGTCCATGGAACTATGATGGGGACAATCAATTAATCTTTGCCATAATCTTAGCTATCATTGGTTTTTCGTTTATTTTTATCCTAGAAAAAGTAGCCTCAAAAAAATAACGGATAAACAACTATGGAGCAATCCAGAACATTTTTGGACAAGTTTTTCCTTGTAATTAAGGGACTTTGTATGGGTGCGGCCAATAAAGTTCCTGGAGTATCTGGGGGCATTGTTGCCTTTGTGGGAGGATTTTACGAAGAGTTTATATACTCTTTGCAAAAGGTAAACCTAAAAGCTGCCAAGCTACTTTTTAATGGTAGATTCAAAAGTTTTTACCGCTATATAAATGGTCAATTTCTATTCCTGCTAATATTTGGAATGCTAATAAGCTACTTTAGCGTTTCTAGATTGCTAGACTTTTTTCTTGAAAAAAAAGAACTTTTTGTATGGGCAGCCTTTTTTGGAATGATTTTAGGCTCAATTTATTACATAGCCAAGAGTTTTGAACATTGGAACAAGAAAACAATTATTTCTGGTATTATTGGATTAATTATTGGAATTTCCATCAGCTTTCTAAGTCCGGCAAAGGAGAATGACAATCTATTGTTTATTTTTCTTTGTGGAATGATAAGTGTTTCTGGTATGACACTCCCAGGACTTTCTGGCTCTTTTATTCTTATTCTTTTAGGAAATTATGTATTGCTTTTAGTTGATTCTGTCAATGCATTATATGATACAGTTTCAGAAATTTTGAGAGGGGATTTTAGTTTTGTTAAAAACCAAGCACGACTTCATACTTTAAAAATATTATCAGTTTTCACTTTGGGCTCGGTAACTGGCTTAGTCAGCATTTCCCACTTATTAAGTTATGTATTAAAACATTACAAACACATTACAACTGCCGTGTTAATAGGTTTTATTACGGGATCATTAGGTGTGGTATGGCCTTGGAAAAGGAAAATGGTTAAAATGGATTTGAATGGGGTGATAGAATTGGACTCAGACGGGCATCAAATCATAACAAACTACGAGCGCTATTTTCCAGATTTTGTACTTTCAGAAACATGGTGGGCATTATTATGTATTGTGTTAGGGATAGGTGTATTATTGGCATTGGATTGGTATGGAAAGCAAAGAAAATAAGAAATATAGATTTGGATTAATAGGAAGAAATATCTCCTACTCTTTTTCTAGGGGGTATTTTACAGAGAAATTTAAAGGTTTGGGGCTAAAAGACCATTCCTATGAAAATTTTGATTTTCAAAACATTGAAGAGCTTAAAAAGCTCCTAAAAACCAATAAGGATATTAAAGGTTTTAATGTAACCATTCCCTACAAACAAGATATTATTCCATTTCTCTCTAAACTAAACTCAAAAGCAGAAAAAATAGGTGCCGTAAACACCATAAAATTCACTAAAAATGGATTAAAAGGGTACAATACAGATATTTACGGGTTTAAAAAATCCATAAAACCATTTTTAAAAAAACACCATAAAAAAGCATTGATATTGGGCACTGGTGGAGCTTCCAAGGCAGTAGCATTTGTTTTTGATGAAATGGGTATTGCGTATAAGTTTGTTTCCAGAAAACCCAGCGAACATCAGCTTTCATATTCGAACCTTTCCAACGAAATTATAGAGAAGCATACTATCCTTGTAAACTGTACACCTTTGGGAACACATCCAAATATAGAGAAGAAACCTAGCATCCCGTATCAATTTTTGCAAGAAAAACACTTGCTTTTTGACCTTATCTACAACCCAGAAAAGACCGCATTCCTAAAAGAAGGAGAATCTAGAGGGGCAACAATTTGTAATGGCTTAAAAATGTTAGAGTTACAAGCCGAAAAATCTTGGGAAATCTGGAACTCATAATCAAAATTTACTGGTATTACTTTTGCAATTCCCATGGTAGTTAGTATCTTAACCTCGCTATACATAAAATTTGCAAAGAATTGGAAAAGAAAGACGAGAAACTACACACAGATGTAGGGGGAGGAGAAAAATCAGAAGCTACCGAAACGAATACGAATTCGGAGAAAAGTACTGATGTTAATATTGAAAAGAAAGAAACTTCTGAGGTTACTCATGAAATTGAAAGTGTCACACCAACAGTTGAATCCATTAACGAAGTAGAAGAATCTTCAAAAGAAGAAGAGGAGGTCGCTACTGAGGATGTTTTGGAAGAAACTTCTGAGGTTACTAAAGAGGTTAAAAGTGACATACCAAAGGTTGAACCCACTAGTGAAGCCGAAGAATCTTCAAAAGAAGAAGCAGAGGTTTCTACGGAAGCTTCGGAAGATGTTTTGGAAGAAATTGACGAAACCAATGCGGAAGACGCCGAGGATGAGGACAACCACCAAAGGCATCACATCCAAATTTTGGACTACCATGCTATGTCCATGGAAAATTTAGTAGGTGAGCTGCAACGTTTGGTAAGAAACGAAAAAGTACAAGCCATAAAAAAACATGTTGATGGTATCAAGTACGAATTTGACCTTAAATTTCAAGATTTTTTAGAGCATAAAAAGGAAGAATTTATTGCAAATGGAGGCAATGAAATAGACTTTAGATATAATTCTGTTACCAAAAGACAGTTCAATGAAGTTTACCAAGACTATCGTGAAAAAAGAAATCAATATTACAAATCCCTAGAGCAAAACTTAAAGGTAAATCTTTCTAAAAGACTTGAGTTAATTGAAGAATTAAAGGGCTTGGTTAATATGGAGGAAGATATTAATACTACCTATAAAAATTTTAAAAACATACAAGAAAGTTGGCGTCACGCAGGGCCAATCCCCAGAACGCACTACAATGATGTATGGCGCACCTACCAACATCACATAGAAATATTTTACGACTTTCTTCATTTAAATAGAGAATTAAGAGATTTAGATTTTAAGCATAATCTAGAAGAAAAATTAAAAATTGTTGAAAGAGCTGAAGCTTTGGCGCAAGAACAGGATTTAGGAAAGGCTTTTCAGGAACTACAAACCTTGCACAAAGTATGGAAAGAGGATATTGGTCCTGTTGGCAAAGAGCATAGGGAAGAAATATGGGAGCGTTTTAGCAACGCCACAAAAACCATGCACCAACGTAGGCAAGACCATTATAAGGAATTGGACAAATCCTACGAGAAGAATTTAGAAAAAAAGCACGAAATTATTGCGGCCATTATAGAAATAGCTACTAACGTGTCTAACAATCATAAAACATTACAGCAGCAAATAAAAAACGTTGAAGCTCTAAGAGACGACTTTTTTAAGGCAGGAAAAGTACCGCAAAATGTTAATGAAAAAACATGGGCCTCTTTTAAAGATGCTGTTAGGACATTTAACAGAAATAAGAACAATTATTATAAAAACCTTAAAAAAGACCAGCAAGAGAATCTCGATAAAAAAAGAGTTTTACTGGCAAGAGCAGTTTCTTTAAAAGATAGTGAGGATTGGGACACAGCAACTCCTGAAATGAAACGCATACAAAGTGAATGGAAAAAAATTGGGCATGTTCCAAGAAAGTTCTCTGACAAGATATGGAACGAATTTAAAACGGCCTGTAACCATTATTTTGATAGGTTACATTCACAAAAAAACAGCGCATATAAAGTTGAGCAAGAAAATTTTGAGAAAAAGAGTGCTTGTATGGAACGGTTAAAAGCTTTCCAATTAACAAATGACAGAGAAAAAGACTTAGCCACGATAAAGAAATTTATTGCAGAATGGAAAACCTATGGTAGGGTACCTTTCAACAAAAAAAGTATTGACGGAAAGTTTAATAAAATTCTAGATGCTATTTTTAAGAAAATGGATGTTAGTAGACAAGAATCTGAGCTTTTAAAATATGGTAATAAAATACAATCCTTGGCAAAGGCAGATAATGAAAGGGCCATTTCCAATGAGCGAACTTTTATACGTAGAAAAATAGATGAGTCTAAGACTGAAATTCGCCAATTGGAAAACAACATGCAATTTTTCTCCAATGCATCAGAAGATAGCCCATTAGTAAAAGATGTTATTAAAAACCTTAACAAACAAAAAGAAGGTTTAGAGACTTGGAAAGAAAAGTTAAAGAAGCTCAATATTATGGAAAACAAGCTTAATAAGGAAGATAATGTTGAAGAAACCTCTTCTTCTGAAGAAGAATAACCATAGTTAGAAACGGTAAACCAACCAACCAAAAAATGAGAACATTTATTCTATCAGTTCTAATGATACTGTTTATGGGTACCAAAGGAAATTCCCAATGGAAATTAATGGACGACCAAGCCACAAGGGAAACAAAAAAACTATTTAAAAGCTTAAAAAAAATTCAAAAAAAAGGAACAATTTTTGCCCATCAACATGCAACAGAATATGGTCGTGGTTGGTATGGTGATGAAAACAGGTCCGATGTTAAATCTGTTGTAGGCTCCCACCCTGGAATGATTGGCGTAGACTTTAGTGGATTTACTGGCAGAAATCCAAAAGAATACAAAGCCAGATTAAAAAAGGTAGTGGAAGATGCCTATAATAGAGGAAGTGTAATTACCATTGCTTGGCATTTTTACAATCCCGTTGGGCCAGGAGGGTTCTATTGGCAAGATTCTATTTCTACACCCGTAGTACGCAGGTTAATCCCTAATGGTGATGCCCATGATAAATACAAAGAAATTTTGGACAGCATTGCAGAATGGGCCAATAGTTGTAGAGGAAAAAATGGAGAGCTTATACCCATGATTTTTAGACCATACCATGAGTTTGATGGAGATTGGTTTTGGTGGGGAGCTGGTCACTGTACTGTGGATGAATTTAAGACGTTATGGAAATTTACTGCCAGTTATTTAAGAGACCAGAAAAATGTGCACAATTTTATATGGGCGTTTTCACCCGACAATAAGTTTAATACCGAAGAAAAATATTTGGAAAGGTATCCTGGAGATGAATGGGTAGATATGGTTGGGATGGACAATTATGCCGATATGGGCCGAGACCGTTATGATTTGGACACTGCCATTAAAAAATTAAGAATAGTATCAGATTATGCAAAAAAAAGCAAAAAACTAGCCGCCTTTACTGAGACTGGACTAGAGGGCATTCCCAATACTACTTGGTGGACAGAATCTTTGTTAAAAGTAATGAAGGCTAAAGACTTGCGATTATCCTATGTTTTGGTTTGGCGCAATGACAGCCGAAGCGAGACTCATTATTATGCTCCACATCCTGGCCATATAAGTGTCCCCGATTTTGAAAAATTCTATGAAGATGATTTCACTTGGTTCGAGAACGATTTGGCAAAAAAAAATGTGTATAAGAAGAAAAAAACAAGAAATAAGTAAAAATATCTGCCAACTACTTCAAAAGGAATTTCTAAGTTAGTTTTTTTAAGGAGCCCATGTACTCACTGAACTCGGAAGGCAGGTTTTTCTTTGTCTTTTAAAAAATGTACAAATAATTTTACTATTTTTAAGAAGCTGAACCCCAGTCTACATAGTGGAGCAATGTCAATAATTTAAAAAATGAGAATAAGCTCGCTTTCAATATTTGCATTTTTAGTATTACTTGTTATTTCATGTTCATCCAATGATGATAACACTACTAAAGCACTGTTATATCCTTCATTTGATTCTGAAATTGAGACCATTAATGGTTTATCCTTTGATGCCATGGAACCCTTTATATCACCAAGTGAAGACTATCTGTTTTTTAATAATATTAATGATGGTATAAATACAAAACTATATTATGCAACTAAAATCAATGATTCAATTTTTAATTATATTGGAGAGCTAGCAGGTACAAATCAAACAGCGACACCTCATTTAGATGCAGTTGCTGATATGGATATTGATGGGAATTTTTATTGGACATCAACAAGAAATTATCCTACCGAATTAAATAATCTTTTTCACGGGACTTTTAGTAATGGGAATGTTAGTGATATTGGAAGAGTACAGGGTGATTTTAATATGAATACTCCTGGTTGGTTAATAATGGATCATAGGATAAGTTTAGATGGACAATATTTGTACTTTAACAATGCTAGGTTTGATGACGTAAATTGTCAAGGTCCTTGTGAAACAACTTTGGGTATTGCAAAAAAGGACAGTGATTCAACTTTTGGAACGCTTCCAAATTCTGCATCAATCTTACAAAACATTAATGATTCAAATTATATTTATTATGCCCCTTGTATAAGTAGTGATAATTTGGAATTATATTTTACACGATATTTGAAAGGCCAAATTACAATAGATACGGTTTTTGAAATATGTGTTGCGGTTAGAGACAATTCTATATCTGAATTTTCAATACCAAAAGTTTTATTTTCAGATACTATTGCCAATTTAGTAGAAGCTCCTACTCTACCCATTGATAAAAGCATCATTTATTATCATAAAAAAACGCTTGATTCTCATAAAATAATGATGAGATATAGAAACACTATGTAAAGTGATTTTTGGACAAATTCAGCAGAAAACAAACCTATGTTGCTTCTCAACTTGGCTACTCCCTCACTACAGGAAATTTTACACAACGCCACCAAGCCACATTGCCATTTAAAAACTTATTTCGCCACATTCACTGCTCTTGTCTCCCTAATGACAGTAACCTTAACTTGTCCAGGATAAGTCATATCTGTTTGTATTTTTTGAGAGATTTCAAAAGATAGTTGTGCAGCTTTATCATCGCTCACTTTTTCACTCTCTACAATTACTCTAAGTTCTCTACCAGCTTGTATGGCATATGCTTTTTGCACACCACCAAAGCCAAAAGCTATATCTTCCAAGTCCTTTAAACGTTGAATATAAGAGTCCAATACTTGTCGCCTTGCTCCTGGTCTAGCACCACTAATAGCATCACAAACCTGCACTATCGGAGAAATAAGTGTTTTCATTTCTATCTCATCATGGTGAGCACCAATGGCATTGCATACATCTGGTTTTTCTCCAAACTTCTCTGCCCATTGCATCCCTAAAATAGCGTGTGGTGTTTCCACCTCAGATTCTGTATTTGGTACTTTGCCTATATCATGTAAAAGTCCAGCACGTTTGGCCACTTTTGGATTTAATCCCAATTCTGCTGCCATAACCCCACAAAGTTTAGCTACTTCTCTAGAGTGCTGCAAAAGGTTTTGTCCGTAAGAAGAACGATATTTCATTCTACCAACTGCCCTAATCAATTCTGGATGTAATCCATGGATTCCTAAATCTATAACGGTACGCTTACCAACCTCAACAATTTCTTGTTCTATTTGTTTCTCAGTTTTCTTTACAATCTCCTCAATACGTGCAGGGTGTATTCTACCATCTGTCACCAATTTATGAAGAGACAATCTTGCAACCTCTCTACGAACGGAATCAAAACAAGAAAGGATAATAGCCTCTGGAGTATCATCTACAATAATTTCTACTCCTGTGGCAGATTCCAAGGCTCGGATATTTCTACCTTCCCTCCCAATAATTCTTCCCTTAACATCATCAGATTCTAAATTAAAAACAGACACGCAATTTTCAACGGCTTCTTCTGTACCTATACGTTGTATGGTCTGTACTACAATCTTTCTTGCGTCTTGCTCTGCCGTTAGCTTAGCTTCTTCCATTACGGATTGCGTATACGCCATGGCATCAGACTTTGCCTTCTCTTTTAAGGACTCTAATAATTGTGCCGTTGCATCTTCGGCGGATAAGCCCGAAATAACTTCTAATTGCTGTACCTGACTTTTATGAAGTTTTTCAAGTTCTGATTGTTTCTTCTCATAAAATTCACTCTTATGGTTAACATCTTTTATTTTACTTTCTAGCTGTTCGTTAAGTTTTTTGTTTTTTGCCACCTCGTTGCTTACTTGCGATTCTTTGTCCCGAATACGTTTTTCAGCTTCCCCTATTTTTTTGTCTTTATTGATAATTACCTTTTCGTGCTCCGCCTTAAGTTCCAAGAATTTTTCTTTGGCTTGGAATATTTTATCCTTCTTAATGCTCTCTCCTTCTATATTTGCGCTTTTTAAAATTGAAGCTGCCTCTTTCTTTGCGCTAGCAATGGTTTTAGAGGCTTTACCCTTCTCCATAAATTTTGCGATGATAAAACCTACTGCAAGACCTACAAGAGCGGCAATAATTATTAATGTATTAGTGTCCATAGTTGTTTAGAATTATATAAAAAAAAGCCCACATTGATGGAAGTTTTGTACAAACTCCAATAAACAGGTTTAGGGCTAACAGCTTGCTCAAGGATCCTTTACAAGAAGGCTTGCTTTTACAACCTAAACTCACCCTTTTTAAACAAATTAGCGTTGAGTCTGTCAAAAATTAATTACCAATGTGGGCAGTAACTTTATGTTATTTAAAAGAACTTATTTAATATCAAGTTTAGCACTAACTAAATTATTCAATGCCTTTAAGCGTTCTGTGACCTCGTTGGTATTTTCCATTTGGTCTATTCCTTTTTGCTCAATTTTAGAGGCAAACTGTAATGCGCACATGGCCAATACATCTTGCTTGTCCCTAACGGCATAATTTTGTTCAAATTTCTTGGCCAATTGCTCAATATTCTTCGCAGCTTTTCGCAAGCCTTCTTCTTGGCTCGGGTCAATGGTCAAAGGATATACCCTATCTGCAATGGAAAGCTTAATTTTCAGCTTTTCTGCCATATTATTTTGAACATTTACTCAGCAAGTTGGGCAATACAATGGTCCAACTCTCTAATTAACGTATTTATTTTATGCTTAGCTTCTGTTTTGTTTGTATTACTACCCAGCATTGAGCTTGCCAACTTTAATGAATTGTACTTTTCTTCCCATTCATTTATAGAACTTGTAGTTGTTATATGCTCGTTTTTTATTGAGGTTAATTCTTCTTCCAGTTTAGTATTAGCACTGTTAAGCAACTCTAATTTGTGCAACAACTTGCTAATTTTATTCTCTAAAGAATCAACAATATCAACTAATTCACTCATTTACAAACTGCAATGCGTTTTACACAAAGTTAACATACATCTAACGACTTAGCAATAGTTTTTTCAATTATTCTTTAAGCAATACTTTAAGTACTATGCAAAGTCTTACTCCATCTGACCTTATACATTTTACAAATAAAGGTTTTTTTATCAATTGAATAGGTTTAATTACTTTCGTAACAACTTATCATAAACTATGCGACTATACTTTTTAGCTTTTCTTCTACTTTTCTCTTTTTATTCCCAAGCCCAAAACAAGTATCCGCAAGATGTTTTTAGGTCACCTTTGGATATTCCATTGATATTGGCCGGTACGTTTGGTGAACTGCGTTCCAACCATTTTCATTCTGGAATAGATATTAAAACACAGCAACGACAAGGGCTACCAATCTATGCAATAGAAAATGGCACTGTAACTAGAATAAAAATATCTCACTGGGGATATGGAAAAGCATTGTACGTTGCTCATCCAAATGGTTACACTTCGGTTTACGCACATTTACAAAAATTTTCTCCAGAGATCGAAGCTTATATAAGAGAAGCCCAGTATAATAAAAAATCGTATGAAGTAGAAGTTTTTCCAGATTTTGGAGAGCTTAAAGTAGAAAAAGGCAAAGTAATGGCCTTTACAGGTAACTCGGGAGGTTCATCTGGGCCGCACCTTCATTTTGAAATCCGAAGCAGTATTACCGAAAGACCTACCAATCCCTTACTTTATGGTTTGGATGTTAGGGACGCTACCAACCCAACATTATTAGGTCTTTTCGGATACCCTCTTTCCGAAGATGCTCAATTGAATCAAAGTCAAGAAAAAGTTCAGCTAAATTTTACAAAGCAAGTAGATGGTTCTTTTTTGGCAGATAAAGTCAACGCCATTGGCACCATTGGTTTTGGGTTTAACGCTTTTGATAGGCAAGATTTGGCCGCCAATAAAAATGGAGTTTATGTTGTAAAACAATTAGTCAATGGAAAAGTGTATACGGATTATGATTTTGAAACTTTTTCTTTCGCAGAAACCCGCTATATAAACACGTTTATTGATTATGCTCATTTTGGAAAATATAGACAACGAATACAAAAATGCTTTAGAACAGCTGGCAACAATTTAAGTGTATATAACACCTTGCAAAATGATGGTAAGATTACTGTGAAGAACGGCCTTAGCTATACAATAGAGTTGCAAATTTCGGATATTGAAGGAAACACCACCAAGGTAATAATTCCAGTTGAAGGAAAACAACAAGAAATAAAAGTTGCAAAGGAAATAAACCAAACAGACACCTATCTAATTGCAAAAAAACCTAACACTTACGATTTGGATGCGGCCCAAGTGTATTTCCCTGCCAACACATTTTATGAAAACTTTTATATTGATTTAAAAAAGGATAATGATACGGTTGCCATTCACAACAATCAAGTGCCTGCACATAGAAATTTCACCATCACTTTTGACGTATCTAAATACTCTACTGAGGAACGAAAACAATTTTTTATAGCTAGATTGGATAGCAAAATGAATCCCAACTATGCCTCAACATACAAAAGAGGCGCAAACTTTACTACCCGTACCCGTAATTTAGGTACTTACACTTTAGCAAAAGACTCGATTGCGCCCAAAATTAGACCCAAGAATTTTAAAGAAAAACAATGGCTCAATAATTATAAATATTTAAGCGTTCATATTTCTGATGACCTAAGCGGAATAGATAGTTATTCTGCTACCTTAAATGGCGAATGGATATTAATGGAATACGAACCAAAGACCAATACACTTACCTATAATTTTGATGATATAATTCTGGACAAAAAGCAATGTACCTTAAAAGTTGTCGTTACAGATAATGTTGGTAATTCCAGTACCTTTACAAGTACTTTTTTCAGAAAATAAACAATTGAATTGTCTTAAAACTTTTTTAGTACTCCTTTTTTTATGTTGTATAGGAGTTACCTATGCCCAAACAGCAACCATCACTGGGGTGATTTTTGATGAAAATAATGTGCCACTTACCAATGTAAATATTTCAGTAGAAGAAACCGGCACTTCTACCAATACAGATGGTTATTACAGTCTACAAATAGTATCAGACACAAAAATAAATTTAACCTTTTCACACATAGGGCATAAAAACGTTGTTCTAGAGAATTTAATTCTTAATTCAAATGAAGTATTTGAATTTAATCCTGTTATGAAAAAGGATGTGATTCAGATAGACGGTATTATAGTGACTCCTGACGGAAAAAAAAGTGTAGAAGGTATTACCAATATTTCGCCACAACTAGTAAGGAATATTCCAGGAGCCAATGCTGGGATTGAGAACATTCTAAAACTATTGCCAGGAGTATCATCTAACAATGAACTAAGCACCCAATATGCCGTCCGTGGAGGAAATTATGATGAAAATTTAGTTTATGTAAATGAAATTGAAGTGTACCGACCATTTTTGGTACGCTCTGGACAACAAGAAGGCTTAAGTTTTGTAAACAGCTATATGGTCCAAGATTTGAGTTTTTCTCCAGGAGGGTTCCAAGCCAAATATGGTGATAAACTTTCATCTGTATTGGATATTACGTATAAAAACCCAACATCATTTGGCTTACAGGTTGGTGCTAGTTTGCTAGGTGCCAATGCCACTCTAGAAACCATTGACAAAAACAAAAAGTTTTCTAGTATTACTGGCTTTAGGTATAGAAATAATGGATTATTGGTAAATAGCCAACAAACAAAAAGCAATTTTAATCCCATTTTTGTGGACGCACAAAGCTTTATGACTTATCGTTTTTCCAATAAATTTAATTTGAATTTTTTAGGAAATATATCCCTAAACCAGTATCAAAATGAACCATTGACAAGGCAAACGAATTTTGGAACCTTTAATAACCCAAAAGCCTTGTTAGTTTTTTATCAAGGGAATGAAAACAACAAATTCAGTACTGCCTTAGGAGCCCTAAAAGGCACCTATATTGTTGATGAACATACCAACTTAAAACTTATTTCATCTATCTATCATACAACTGAAGAGGAGTATTCTGATATTATTGCTCAGTATGAATTGGGCTCCGTAAACACCGATTTAGGGAGTGAGGATTTAGGGGAAGTAACAGCATCAAGAGGTATAGGTTCGCAATTCAATAGGGCCAGAAATGATTTGGATGCGCTTATTTTCAACATCTCTCACAAAGGACTTCATTCCAAAGAAAATAATACATGGGAATGGGGCATTAAATATACACATGAAGATATTCGTGATCAATTAAGGGAATCTGAGTTTATTGATTCAGCTGGATTCTCTATTAGACCACCAAATCCAGATTTTATTAATAACCAACCAGAAGAACCATTTAATGCTCCCATAGTACCTTATGAGGGAGTGCAATCTCTAAATTTTATAAAAACCAATCGTTTTTCTGGCTTTGTCCAATATGGGAAGCAAACTCTCTGGAATGAGCACGATATCTACTATAATATTGGAATTAGGTCACACCATTGGACCGTAAGCGGTGAGAACATTTCAAAAACGTCCCATTTAGTTTTCAGCCCTAGAGGACAGTTCGCAATAAAACCTAATTGGGGTAAAGACATGCTTTTTAGGTTTTCAACAGGTATGTATCATCAACCACCCTTTTATAGAGAACTAAGAAATGTAAATGGAGCAGTGCAGCCCAATGTAAAAGCACAAAAAGCAATCCATTTAGCTTTAGGAAATGAGTTTAGTTTTCTTCTTTGGGACAGGCCCTTTAAATTAGTGAGCGAAGTCTATTATAAAAAATTAAATAATGTAAACCCATATACATTAGAGGATGTTAGAATACGGTATGCTGCCAATAACAATGCGAAAGCTTATGTTCATGGAGCAGAAATACGTCTTAACGGCGCTTTTGTTCCTGGAACAGATTCTTGGGTGAGTTTGGGATTTTTAAAAACCGAAGAAAACATTAATGGAAGAGGATACATCTCTAGACCTACAGATCAACGTGTAAAGTTTGGCGTGTTATTCCAAGATTATGTGCCAAGTATTCCCAATTTAAAGATGTACTTAAATTTGGTTTACAATACAGGATTGCCAGGTGGTTCCCCGAGTTATGCCGACCCATATATTTTTCAATCCAAATTAAGGGATTATAAAAGGGCAGATTTAGGAATTTCCCATATTTTTGTAGATGGAAATGATTCGTATTCAGAAAATCACTGGTTATATCGTTTTAAGGAATTAAGTATTGGAGCAGAAATTTTTAATCTGTTCAATAATCAAAATTCCATAACCAATACATGGGTAAGAGATGTTGAGAGTAAACAACAATTTGCCATACCCAACTTTATGACAACACGTGTTTTGAACCTAAAAGTGAGCATGAGGTTTTAGTCTTGCATTATGAAAAAATATATAGTTCTATTCTTTATTTTTTGTGGATTGGGAATACAGGCCCAAAAAGGCATATACGAAAGTGGACGTTTTGATGATTTAAGCAAGGACCATAAGGTTTTGGCTATCCTTCCTTTTATTACACATTTGGACCTAAAAGAGAACTTTTCTAAAAATGAAATAAAATCATTGGGTGAAAGGGAAGGATATGCTGTACAAGATGCTTTGGAAACATACTTTTCCAAAAGAAAAAAAAGAAAGAAATTTTCTGTGGAGTTTCAAAATATAAAGAATACCAATGCCATTTTGGCCCAGAACAACATCAATTACCAAAATCTGGATATATATACAGTTAAGGAGCTTACCAAAATATTAGGGGTTGATGGGATTATCAGTGGAAATCTAAACCTTAACATTTTGCTTTCAGAAGGCATCAATACCAATTTAAGTATAGTAGACTATATTCTGGGTGTTTCCAATTATGGCAGAATAGGCATCAAAATAAGTGACGGGTCCACTGGTAAATTACTATGGAAGTATGAAAAGGAAATCAATAAAAAATCTGGCAAGAACACTACCAATTTAATTGATGGTATGATGAAAAAGGCCACGAAAAAATTTCCTTATGACAAAGAAAAACCTCGAGATAGAAGGAAGAACTAATCCTTGGCATATTCCTTTAAAACCCCAATCACATAGTCCAACTCTTCCTTTGTATTGTATTTAGAGAAAGAAAAACGAATAGAAGGTTGTTTTAATTCTTCCTCAGATAAAATTTCTGTAAGTACATGTGAGCCCTTATCACTCCCAGATTGGCAAGCACTTCCTTTGGAACATGCTATACCTTTTATATCCAAATGAAAAAGTAGCATTAATGATTTTTCTGGACTATAAGGCAAACACACATTTACTAAGGAATATGTGCTTTTTTCCATATCTCCAGAATGACCATTAAACTTTACAGCTGGTAATTCTGTTCTAACCTTCTCAATAAAGTACTTTTTTAAACCCTCCACATAGGGTTTTTCTTCTTCCAAATTATCATAGGCAGCTATAAAGGCTTCTTCTAAACCAATTATATTATGACAGGCTTCAGTCCCCGCTCTATATCCACGTTCTTGGGCTCCTCCATAAATTAAAGGTCTTAAGCCACTATTTCTTTTAATATAAGCAAAACCAATTCCTTTAGGACCATGGAATTTATGAGCAGCAGCTGTTAAAAAATCAATATTAATGGCCTGTACATCCCATGAATAATGACCAACTGACTGTACAGTGTCCGAATGAAAAAGAGCATTGTTCTCCCCACAAAGATTACCAATAACTTCAATATCAATTTTATTGCCAATCTCATTATTAACATGCATAAGGCTTACCAATTTTTTGGTATCATCTTTTTTTAATAATTCTTCTAAATGAGAGATTTTAGGGTTACCAAAATCATCTAAATCCACAAAATGTAAAGCAATTTTATATTCGCTTGCAAGCTCCTCAGCTGTATGCAAAACAGCATGGTGTTCTATTTTAGAGGTAATTATTGTTTTAACACTTAAATCACGAACAGCACCTCTTAAAATCATATTGTCTGCCTCTGTACCACCAGAAGTAAAAATAATTTCTGCAGGATGGGCATTTAAATATTTGGCAATGGTCTTTCTGGTTTTTTCAATAGCAGTTTTTGTTGACCGCCCAAAACTATGCGTAGAAGATGGGTTTCCATAGAAATTGGCCAAGGATTCTTGCATTTTAATAAGAACCTCTTCCCTTATTTGAGTAGTTGCGGCATTGTCCAAATAAACTTTTTCCATTACGTATAAAGCGTTTTAAAACTTGTCAAAATTACTTCAAATAAAGTTAATTTCTCCCTAAATGAAATGAAACCTCTAGGAATATCCCCAATATTTCCATTAAATTTGAAACATGAAACAATTTCTTTTTTTCTGCCTTCTTTTTTCCCTATTAGGCTGTAATGATGGTGATTTACAAATAGAGGTTTTAGATTTTGATGAAAGTACAATCCAACAATGTGAAAGTACCGTAACCACGGCAACTCGTATTTTTTTTAAAATCAATGACGATGAGGCTCTTATTTTAAATCTTCAAAATGGTCTTCTTAAAAATGAAGTGTCTGATGGAACCATTATAAGTACTGTCCCTGGGCAATCAAAAATTACGTACCGTATTTTTTCTGACAAAGTAAGCAAGAATTATTTTTGTGATGTAATTCCACCAACTGAACCCATTGTAGAAGATGAAATTGAAGCCGAAGATGGAGAAGTTTTAATAACTACAACACTGCATGAGGATGGGGTTTCGTATTTACACGATATTAAACTCAGTGGTATTTCTTTGGTTACGGAAAGTGGTAGTCGCATAACCGACTTAAGAATCAACGAATTTGGTGAGGTAATCACTAAACCGTAACAAAGCAACTAGCTATTCTGATAAATATAGACTTCCGTTGCTCCTAGCCCGTATTTTTGATAGTCGGCATCATAATATTTCACATTCTCATATTTCTTAAAAAGATAATAAAGCTCTTCTTTTAAAACACCTTCTCCAACTCCATGAATAAACACTATTTTTTGAATTCGCTTTCTAATAGCAAAGTCCAATTGCCTTTTTGCAGCTTCCATTTGTAAATTTAGCATCTCATAATTACTCATGTTCTTGGTAAACTGGGCCAATTGATGAATGTGTAAATCTACCTCCATTTTAGGTGCATTACGTTCTTTGGACTTTATAAGTGACTGCTTAGGTTTCTTAGGAATTTCTTTTTCTTTTTTTATTCTAGCTACTTCATAATTTGTTACCCTAATACTAGTATTTTCTGAAATTTTCACCAATTCTCTTGCCAAAAAACTCATTTGGAATCCATCACCTGTTTCAATTAATATTGAATCTCCATCCATACTGATGATAATACCAGTTATTGTATCATCAAGAACCTCTACCCTGTCGCCTACTATAAATTCATTCATTTTCATTAAGTTAATCATTATTATTGGAAGCTGACCATGCTTGCGAGGATTTATAGATTCCAAACATCAATAAAACTATTCCAATTGAAAGAGCATATTCACTTTTTATATACGCTTTACCAAAACCCATAATTAGAGCACCAAGCAGGATTAGGGCAAAATAAATGGTTCTTTTTGTTTTCATACGCCCAAAAATAATAGTATTTTTCGGCTTGCGAACAATGGTATAATGAAATTGCATTTGTTAACATTACTGGCAGTATCAGAAAAGTATATGCTTCCTTGTCTCAATAAAAAATTATTTGGGATAGAATGTCCTGGATGTGGTATTCAGCGTTCTGCTTCTTTAATCTTGCAGGGAGATTTTATTGCGGCCTTTAAAATGTATCCAGCAATATATACTCTCATCTTATTGTTTGGTTTTCTTGCAATAAACAACTTTGTAAAAGTTAAGCATGCAAATAAAATAATAATTGCTTTAAGTGTATCCAGTGTTGCATTAATATTAACCAACTATATTTTAAAATTCTTTTAATTAAACTTACTTATTATGGAACAACAAAAATTACCTAACGTAACTATTGCCCTAGTTTTGGGAATTCTATCATTTATAGGTTGCTGCTGTACTTCTGGTTTTGGAGGTATTATTTTAGCTGGAATTGCATTTTTCTTAACTAAAAAAGATGAAAAACTATATCAAGAAAGTCCTGAAAATTATTCAAATTTTAGTCAACTAAAAACTGCTAAAACAATAGCAATAATAGGACTGGTATTAAGTGTTATAATCGTTGCCTTTTATTTCTATGCGAAATCTACAGGAATGTATGATGAAATGATGGAGCAGTACATGGAGCAATTACAAGAAATGCAAGGAAGCTAATACAATATTTATTTAAAATATGGATAACAATCATAATATACCAAAGCCAAGTAATCATTTGGCCTTAGCAATAATCTGTACAGTTATGTGTTGCTTACCAACAGGAATTGCAAGTATAGTGTACTCTTCAAAAGTTAATGAAGCCTATGCAAGAGGTGAATACGAAGTAGCTGAGAGAGCATCAAAAAATGCAAAATTGTGGGCATTAATTGGAATTGGAATCGCAGCTTTTTTCTGGGTTTTATATATTGCAATTTTTGGAGTTGCAATTTTTGCTGGTTTAGCCAATGGGTAGTAAATTTTTAAAAACTATTTATATAGCAGGAGGAGTGTTGTTATTAGTAACAATACTCCTTTATTTTTTTATTAACCCCACTTCAACAAAACTCTTTCCAAAATGCCCATTATATTACACTACTGGTATCTATTGCACAGGATGTGGGAGTCAAAGGGCGCTTCATAAACTTCTTCATTTGGATATTCTTGGAGCAGTAAGACATAATTTGTTGTTTATCCCAGCTATTTTGCTTGTAGTTTATAATGGGGTCATTAAATTTTTGGAATTTAAAAATAAAAGAGAGTACTATAATATACTCTATCAACCAAAAGCCCCATTACTGATTTTAGCAATTATGATAATTTTTACTATTCTTAGAAATTTGGATATATATCCTTTTAAACTTTTAGCACCATAATATATTAATTCGCAACCTCGCTCATAAACTTAAGACGGTACAGCCTTAGTTCTTCTTCTTCATAATCACCATCAAACTCTTCAATCGCAGCTTCTACATCATCAGATTCAGCTTCTAAAAAATATTCATGGATTTCTTCTTGCTGGTCTTCATCTAAAATATCGTCTATCCAATAGTCAATATTCAATTTTGTACCGCTAAAGACAATTTGTTCCATGGCTTTAACAAGTTCTTTCATTTCCATACCCTTAGCAGAGGCAATATCACTTAAGGGTAATTTTCTATCCACATTTTGAATGATATATAGTTTAAGGGCAGAATTAGCTCCTGTACTTTTAACCACCAAATCATCTGGTCTAATTATTTCGTTTTCTTCAACATAAGAAGCAATCATTTCTATGAATGGTTTCCCATATTTCTTTGCTTTCCCTTCGCCTACCCCATGTATATTAATAAGTTCCTGCATGGAAATAGGGTATTTAAGAGACATATCTTCCAAGGAAGGATCCTGGAAAATTACAAAAGGAGGTACTTCTAATTTAGTGGCCTGTTTTTTTCTTAGGCCTTTTAGCAATTTTAATAAGCTCTCATCTGCAACACCTCCGCCAGACTTGGCAGCACTTACTATAGCATCATCATTTTCCTTGTTATATACATGGTCCATGGTCATCATAAAAGAGGTAGGGTTTTCCAGAAATTTATCGCCCTCTGGTGTAAGATGCAAAATTCCGTACTGCTCTATTTCCTTTCTTATCAATCCCGCAACTAAGGCTTGCCGAATCAATGCCATCCAATAATTTCCTAACCTATCATCTCCAATACCAAAAAAATCTTTTTCATTTGTTTTGTGCGAAGAAATCAAGGCATTTACCTTACCTATCAACGCATTCACAATTTCCTTGGATTTAAATTTTTCTTTAGTTCCTTTTATAACAGTAAGAACTTTCACTACATTTTCCTTGGCCTCCTCTTTTTCCTTTGGATTGCGGGTATTATCATCCATATTGGCACCAGGTCCATTTATTTCATCAAAATCTTCTCCAAAATAATGTAGAATAAATTTTCTTCTAGACATGGAAGTTTCTGCATAGGCCACTATTTCTTGTAACAGGGCATTTCCTATTTCCTGTTCTGCCACAGGTTTCCCAGACATAAACTTTTCCAATTTTTCTATATCCTTATACGAATAAAATGCTAAACAATGCCCCTCACCATCATCACGACCGGCCCTGCCTGTCTCTTGGTAATAACTTTCAATACTTTTTGGAATATCATGATGAATTACAAAACGAACATCTGGTTTATCTATTCCCATGCCAAAAGCAATTGTAGCTACCACCACATCTACATCCTCCATCAAAAACATATCTTGATACTTAGATCGTGTTTTAGCATCAAAACCAGCATGATAAGGAACTGCACTTACTCCATTTACTTGTAAAACTTGTGCCAGTTCTTCAACCCTTTTTCTGCTTAGACAATAAATGATGCCTGATTTTCCTTCGTTCTGTTTTATAAAACGAATAATATCCCCGTCAACATTTTGTGTTTTTGGTCTTATTTCATAGAACAAATTGGGTCTATTAAAAGATGCTTTAAAAACTTTAGCACCAACAATACCCAAATTCTTAATAATATCTTCTTGTACTTTTGGTGTTGCCGTAGCAGTAAGCCCAATTATTGGGATGTTATCACCCAAACGACCAATAATACCTCTTAAATTTCTATATTCTGGTCTAAAATCGTGCCCCCATTCCGATATGCAATGCGCTTCATCTATAGCAACAAAAGATAGTTTCACCGTTCTTAAAAACTCTACATTCTCTTCTTTAGTCAAAGATTCTGGTGCCACATACAGTAACTTTGTTACTCCCCTAGTTATATCTTCTTTTACTGTTTTAATTTCCGTTTTGGTCAATGATGAATTCAACACATGCGCAACTCCATGTTCAGATGAAACGCCTCGGAGTGCATCTACCTGATTCTTCATTAAAGCTATTAATGGTGAAACTACTATAGCTGTACCTTCTTGCATTAAAGCCGGTAACTGATAACAAAGGGATTTGCCCCCGCCAGTCGGCATAATTACAAAAGTATCATTGCCCTGAATTATGTTTTGAATAACACCTTCCTGAAGTCCTTTGAAATTAGAAAAACCAAAATACTTTTTTAGTGATGCGTGTATATCAATTTTATTCAAACTAATATTTTTTATTTTATAGTTTAATTGGTTAGGATGTCTAAAAAGACCTCATTAAGATAAGGTTTTTTTGACATTTAAAGAATAATCCTATAAAAATTAATTAACATAACTTAAAAACAACCTATAAAATAAGTTTATGTAATTTTGTTATCTTAAATATAATACATTCTTTTAGGAATTCATTCACTAAATTAAAGAACAACTTTGAGTAATACCCAAGCTATACTTAACATAGCAAAGAAAACTATAATAACTGAGGGAGAAGCTATCCATAATTTAACTTCTCTTTTAAATGATGGGTTTCCTAATGCTGTGAATTGTATTTTATCTTCAAAAGGAAGAGTTATTGTATCTGGGGTAGGTAAAAGTGCCATTATTGCTTCTAAAATAGTGGCTACATTAAATTCTACAGGAACACCAGCAATATTTATGCATGCTGCTGATGCCATTCATGGAGATTTAGGTACTATCCAAAAAAATGATGTAGTCATTTGTATTTCTAAAAGTGGAAATACCGCAGAAATAAAAGCATTGGTACCTCTTATTAAAAGAGGCGAAAATAAGTTAATTGGAATGACTGGCAAGACAGATTCTTACCTTGCCAAACAGGCCGATTATATATTAAATACTTATGTAAAAAAAGAAGCTTGTCCAAACGGATTGGCACCAACCACTAGTACGACCGCTCAAATGGTAATGGGGGATGCTTTGGCAATATGTCTTTTAGAATTAAAAGGCTTTGATCGTACCGATTTTGCCCACTATCATCCAGGAGGTGCATTGGGGAAAAAATTGTATCTACGGGTTAAGGACATTGTAGTAAACAATATGAAACCGCAAGTAGATAGGGATGCAGCCGTGAAAGAAGTGATTGTAGAAATTTCTGAGAAAATGCTTGGGGTTACTGCTGTTATGCATAACAATAAAGTAATAGGTATTGTAACTGATGGAGATATAAGAAGAATGTTGAATAAACATGATAATATTAGTGGATTAACCGCTAAAGATATTATGACTAGTAATCCCAAAATCATTGATGCAGATGTATTGGCCGTAAAAGCCTTGGAAATAATGCAAGAAAAGGGAATAACCCAATTATTGGCAATTGAAAACAACGAATATGTGGGTGTGGTACATATTCACAACTTAATAAATGAAGGTATTTTGTAATGGCTAAGAAAAAAGTTGAAAACCCCAATGAAATGTCATTTTTAGACCATTTGGAGGAGTTAAGATGGCATTTAATAAGATCCACAGTAGCAGTGATGATTATTGGAAGTGTGGCTTTTTTAATGAAAACATTCATTTTTGACACAGTCCTTCTTGGACCTTCAACAATGAATTTTCCCACCTATAAGTTCTTTTGCAATATTGCGACTTCTATTGGTTTTGATTCTGATTTTTGTGCCGATAAACTTCCGTTTTCAATTCAAAGCCGGCAAATGGCGGGTCAATTCTCTGCCCATATATGGACGTCTATTTGGGCCGGATTTATTGTTGGTTTCCCCTATATTTTATGGGAAGTGTGGAAATTTATAAGCCCTGGTCTGCACGAAAATGAGCGTAAAAATTCTAGAGGGTTTATTTTAATAGCCTCATTTTTATTCTTTATAGGAGTTTTGTTTGGTTACTATGTTGTTGCACCACTTTCTATTAACTTTTTAGGAACTTACCAAGTAAGTGCATCTGTTTTGAACGAATTTGATTTAGATTCATACGTAGGCACTTTAAAAGCTTCTGTATTGGCTTGTGGTATTCTGTTTGAACTACCTATCATAATTTACTTTTTGACCAAAGTAGGTTTGGTAACCCCAGAAATCCTAAAGAAATATAGAAAAATAGCCATGGTAATTGTTTTGATTTTGTCAGCTGTAATTACACCTCCAGATGTAGCGAGCCAAATTATTGTTGCTATCCCCGTGCTTATATTGTATCAAATTAGTATTTATATATCCAAAGTAGTTTTAAGAAAAGAAGCTAAAAAAAATGCAAAGCTTAAAACCCGTTAAGGTTAAATAATTTGTAATTCTTTTTTGCTCAAAAATATATGGCTTAGTTTTGACAACCAGCAAATAATATGAAGCTTAGAGCAGATAATATAATGAAGGCCTACCGAGGTCGACAAGTAGTAAGAGGAATTTCCTTAGAGGTTAATCAAGGAGAAATTGTTGGGCTTTTAGGGCCAAATGGGGCAGGCAAGACTACTTCTTTCTATATGATTGTTGGACTTGTTAAACCAAATGGGGGTAAAATTTTCTTGGACAACATGGAAATAACCAATTTTCCCATGTATAAAAGGGCCCAACATGGTATTGGTTATTTGGCACAGGAGGCATCTGTATTTAGAAAATTGAGCATAGAAAAAAATATTCTTAGCGTCTTGCAATTAACCAATCTTAGCAAAAAAGAGCAGGAAATGAAAATGGAATCTCTTATTGAAGAATTTGGTCTTGGGCATATTCGTAAAAACCGAGGAGATTTACTATCGGGTGGAGAACGTAGACGTACAGAAATTGCCCGCGCCTTGGCAACTGACCCAAATTTTATTTTACTAGATGAACCTTTCGCAGGTGTTGACCCTGTTGCTGTTGAGGATATTCAGCGTATTGTGGCACAGTTAAAAGATAAAAACATTGGTATTCTTATTACCGACCATAACGTACAGGAAACTTTAGCAATTACAGAGCGATCTTATCTTATGTTTGAAGGTGGTATTTTAAAATCTGGGGAGCCTGAAGAATTGGCTGCTGATGAAATGGTACGTAAAGTCTATTTAGGTCAAAACTTTGAACTGCGTAAAAAGAAATTGGATTTTTAGTCCTTCCCTATATTCGTTACAATTGAACTTATAATATAAAAAGCTATGATAATTGGTATGGCCAAGAATTTCATAGTTCCCAACAATACAATACTTATAATTATAAAAATATATCTTAAAGAATTATCCTTAAAACTCCAGTTTTTAAATTTTAAGGCAAAAAGCTCAATTTTGGAGTTTAATAAGTAACAACTCAAAAATGTTATCCCAGTTAGAAACCAAGGGTTAAGAATTATATTATTTAAATAGTCATTATTGTGATATAATAATATCAATGGTAAAGAAATAATAAGCAACGCATTGGCAGGTGTAGGCAATCCAATAAAAGAAGATGTTTGGTTTTCATCAATATTAAATTTTGCCAGTCGGTATGCTGAAGCCATAGTAATTAAAAAGCCGAAAAATGCCAGAGGAGTTACTTCAATTCCCATCCAATTTACAGCTCTATCAATCCCCATATAGTTCCACCCCCCATCAATGGACATATTCAACAATTGAAACATTACAATTCCTGGAACCAATCCGCTTGTAATCATATCTGCCAAAGAATCCAACTGCAAACCTAAATCACTTTGCACTTTTAAAGCTCTAGCGGCTAAACCGTCAAAAAAATCGCTTAAAACTCCAAAAGAGAAAAAAAGCGCTGCTAATTCCAATTGATTCAATACAGCAAATACAGCAGCAATACTACCAAAAAAGACATTCAATAAAGTGATAAAATTGGGTATATGCTTTTTCATATATGGATTTTCCCAAAAATAACATAAATTTTTGTTGGAAAGCACTCCACCTATGGTTACCTAAGAAATTTATTAGCATATTTGTTAAGCAACAATAAAAATGAAACATAACCTTCTTTTATCCCTATTGTTTTTTTGGCTAACAGGTGCTGTTTTTTCGCAAACTCCTGAATTATCTCCAAATTCGTACATAAGTGTTATTACCTGTAGTGCAGGGGAGGAATTGTATTCCTCTTTTGGGCATAGCGCCTTTAGGGTACAAGACTCTACCTTAGGTATTGATGTAGTTTATAATTATGGTACTTTTGATTTTAACACACCCAATTTCTATGTAAAATTTGCCAGAGGAAAATTACTATACTCATTAAGTAGAAATAGGTTTGAGAACTTTCTATACTCCTATGAATTGGAACGAAGATGGGTAAAGGAACAGATACTAAATCTTACTTTAGAAGAAAAAAATGAATTGTTCAAGTTTTTGGAAAACAATTACTTACCAGAAAATAGAGATTATAAGTATGATTTTTTCTTTGATAATTGTTCAACCAAAAAAAGGGATATTCTAGAGGAAGTTTATGGGGACAAGGTAGTATTTAAAGAAAATCATTTAGAGGAGCAATATACATTTCGAGAGCTCATCCATCAAAATTTAAAGACCAATTCTTGGGCAGCGTTTGGAATTGATTTAGCATTGGGTTCGGTTATTGATAAAAAGGCAAGTCCTAGAGAACATATGTATCTTCCTTACTACGTAATGAAACAATTGGATAATACAGATTTTAAAGGGAAACCAATTGTACAAAGAGAACGCACTATTTTGGATTTTGGTGAAAAGCAAGAGGGAAATTATCTTTTGGCATCGCCATTATTTTGGCTTATTCTTTTATTATTATTTGTAGCAATCATCACATATATTGATATTAAAAATATTACAAGGAGCAAGTGGTTGGATTTTTTCCTATTCTTTACAACTGGTGTTGCTGGTGTTGTAATTCTATTCCTTTGGTTTTTTACAGATCACTCCGCCACATCTGGAAACTTTAACATTCTATGGGCTTTTGCACCCAACTTTGTTATTGCATTTATTACTCTTAGAAAAAATAGGCTACCAGATTGGTTTGGCACCTATTTATGGGTTTTAATGGGTTTAATAATCCTTTGTATTCTCTTATGGGTAGTAGGTATACAGATCTTTTCCCCTCTTATCAGTATCCTTTTGCTTACATTGGGAATAAGATATCTATTTTTGCACCACGCCTTTAAAAAAGGTGAACTGGTCTAATCCACAAAACTCAATGAATCTCCTTACTGTAGAAAACATAGCCAAGTCATATGGCGAACTGGTTTTATTTGAACAATTATCTTTTGGCATCAATAAAGACCAAAAAATAGCTTTGATAGCAAAAAATGGTACTGGAAAAACCTCAATCCTTAATATTTTATCAGGAAAAGACTCTCCGGATGCTGGACAAGTAAACTACAGAAAAGGAATAAAAATGTCCTTTTTGGACCAAGAACCAGATCTTAATCCAGCTTTGACAATTGAAGAAACAATTTTAGATTCTGGCAATGAGGTTTTGAAAACAATTTCCAACTATGAGCATGCTTTGACCAATCCAGAAAACGAAGAAGCTTATCAACATGCCTTTGAAGAAATGGAACGCTTAAATGCTTGGGATTTTGAGACTCAGTACAAACAAATTTTATTTAAATTAAAATTGGAAGACCTTTCTGTGAAGGTAGGCTTGTTATCTGGAGGACAGAAAAAGAGACTGGCGCTTGCCAATGCTCTTATAAACAAACCAGATTTATTAGTTTTGGATGAGCCTACCAACCATCTAGATTTGGAAATGATAGAATGGTTGGAACTTTATTTTGCCAAAGAAAAAATGACACTTTTCATGGTTACCCATGACCGTTTTTTTCTGGAACGAGTATGTAACGAGATTATTGAATTAGACAATGGTAAGTTATACCCGTACAAAGGAAATTATTCTTATTATTTAGAAAAAAAAGAAGCTCGCTTGGAGCAAGAAGCCGTAGAACATCATAAATCCAAAATTCTGTTTAAAAAGGAATTAAATTGGATGCGAAGACAACCCAAGGCTAGAACCACCAAGTCCAAATCCAGAATAGATGATTTCCATGCCATAAAAGAAAAAGCTAGTCAGCGTAGAAAAGAGCATGAAGTACAGTTAGAAATTAATATGGAAAGAATGGGAAGTAAGATTCTTGAGCTCCATAATGTTTCAAAATCCTATCCCAATAAACCTATTTTGGATAAGTTCAACTATAATTTTATAAAAGGTGAACGCATTGGTATTATTGGGAAAAATGGAACAGGTAAGTCCACTTTCTTAAATATCATTACTAACCAAGATAAACCAGATACAGGAAAGGTGATAGTTGGTGACACCATAAAATTTGGATATTACACCCAAAAGGGAATCGATATAAAAGAAGGGCAAAAAGTTATAGATGTTATTCGTGAGTTTGGCGATTTTATTCCTCTAAAAAAAGGAAAACAAATTTCTGCACAACAGCTCTTGGAGCGTTTCCTTTTTGATAGAAAAAAACAGTATGATTTTGTTGAAAAATTGAGTGGTGGCGAAAGAAAACGGCTGTATTTATGCACCGTACTCATTCAAAATCCAAATTTTTTAATTTTAGATGAGCCCACTAACGATTTAGATATTGTTACGCTTAATGTATTGGAAAGCTTCTTGTTGGATTTTCCAGGCTGTCTTATCGTCGTATCTCACGACCGTTATTTTATGGACAAAATTGTAGATCATCTTTTTGTCTTTAGAGGCGATGCCGTTGTTGAGGATTTTCCAGGCAATTATTCAGATTATAGGATTTATGAGGATAGTTCTATTCAGGAAAAAAGAGAAGAGAAGAATACAAAAGCTGAAGAAGAAGCGGTAAAAAATACATGGAAGAATGAAGGAAAAACCAAAAAACTCTCCTATAATGACCAAAAGGAGTTTAATAGAATAGAAAAGGACATTCAGAAATTGGAAGAAGAAAAAGTAAATGTTCAAAACAAATTTTCCGATGGCTCGCTTTCTGGAGAAGAAATAGACCAACTTTCTATTGATCTAAAAATTATTATTGAAAAAATTGAAGCCAAAACCGAGCGTTGGTTTGAGCTTTCAGCGCTTATGGAAGGGTAATATGTTTCCATTCATTGCTTACATAAAATTTATTTTTTCGGCAACCAACCAGCATGGGGTGCACTCACCTTTTGTATATAATTATGTAACCCAATGTCTTTACTCCAAACAAAAATACAGCCAAAACAAGGTCCTTAATATTTTACTAAAAAGCATAGCTTATTTTAATGCGCAGAACATTCATGTTGATAGTAATAATCAAAAAATCATGAATGCTATTACTTTCCAATATCCTCAAAGCAATTTCAATAAAAAACCATATGATATCATTTATGTCAATTCTATGGAGGGGAAAAATTTGAAATTTAAAAATGTTAGCAATGATACAATGCTACTCATAAATGGAATTCATACCACTTCAAAAAATGAATCTATATGGGAGCATATAAAAAAAATGGACGAAGTACAGATAACAATAGATATGTTTCACTTTGGTACGGTTTTTTTTAGGAAAGAGCAGGCTAAAGAGCATTTTAAAATTCGGATATAATACAGTACATTTAATCAATAAAGAACCTCGGAGCATTAAAGTTTAGCTAACGAGTAAAATTAATTTCATGAGTAAATACCCAGTCTATATTATCCTTGGTGTGTGTGCATTGGTTTTTTTTGTTATTCAAATAAATAATAGGAAAAGAAGCAAGCGTAGAAAATCCAGAAAGTTTATGGATGGATATGGTGACAAGAAAAATGGAAAATGAAAATCTATACCAAAACAGGTGATACTGGTACTACCTCTCTTTTTGGTGGTACAAGAGTTGCAAAACACCATATTAGAATTGATGCATATGGAACATTAGATGAGTTAAACTCATGGCTAGGACTTATTCGTGATCAAAAGATTGACAAGCATTCACAAAAAACATTGATATTAATTCAAGAAAAATTGTTCACTCTTGGAGCAATTTTAGCAACTGACCCAAAGAAAGCGATTCTTAAAAATGGGGAAGAGCGACTTAAAATCCAAAAAATAAGTCCAGAAGATATTAGTCTATTGGAAAAAGAAATAGACGATATGAATAAATCTCTCCCACCAATGACTCATTTTATTCTTCCTGGGGGGCATCAAACAGTGTCATACTGTCATATTGCACGCACCGTGTGCAGAAGAGCAGAAAGACAAGCCGTACTTTTATATGAAAAAGTGCCTTTTGAAGAAAATGTAGTAGCATATATAAACAGACTTTCCGACTACCTTTTTGTCTTGGCACGGAAATTGTCCAAGGATTTGAAAGCGCAAGAAATAAAATGGGTTCCAAGCAAAAAAAGCTAATAAATTCGTGATTTCTTCGTTATCAAACTGTTAAAGTGAAAATAATCTTACAGAAACATCAAAATATATTAGAAATAACTTGACTGTCTCAGTTTAAAATTTATTTTTGCAAAAATTTCAAAATCACACTAGTACAATGTATTGGACTTTAGAATTAGCATCTTATTTAAGTGATGCACCGTGGCCAGCCACAAAAGACGAATTAATAGATTATTCCATTAGAACTGGAGCTCCCCTGGAAGTTGTAGAAAACTTACAATCCATGGAGGAAGAAGGTGGGGAGATTTATGAATCAATAGAAGAGATTTGGCCAGATTATCCCACAGAAGAGGATTATCTCTGGAACGAAGACGAGTATTAATTACAATATTACATACCGAAATACACTAAAAAAGTCTCATTTGAGGCTTTTTTTTTATGTAATTTTGACAGCTTGTCAGAAGTATTTACTCCCAGTTAAACTGGAATAGCTTTTGCAATAGAACAAAGGTCAATACTAATTTGACAATAACTGAACGGCATACAAAATTGTCTTTTGTGTTCAAGGCAATTTTTAATATAAAATAGATTACAATTATGAGTTTTATTAATTCTGTACTTAAGGTTTTTGTAGGTGACAAATCGCAGAAAGATGTAAAAGAATTACAACCTTTAGTAAATAAAATAAAATCGTTTGAGAAAGAATTTGAAGGACTAAGCCATGATGCATTAAGACAAAAAACGATTGATTTTAAATCTAAAATAAAGGAAGGCTATAAAGACCTCACAGAAGAAATTGAGGAATTAATGGAAGAGGTAAAAGCTTCTACCGATATTGATAAGAATGAAGATTTATATGCCGAAATAGATAAATACAAGGAAGAAATATATAAACGATCGCAAGATACTTTAAATGATATTTTACCTGAAGCCTTTGCTGTGGTAAAAGAAACAGCCAAACGTTTCGCAAATAACACAACCCTTTCTGTTACCGCTACCGAGTTTGATAGGCTTCTTTCTGGTTCTGCTGACTATGTTACATTAGACGGCGAAAAGGCTACTTGGAAAAACTCTTGGGATGCAGCAGGGAAAGAAGTTACGTGGGACATGGTGCATTATGATGTACAGTTGATTGGAGGTATTTGTCTGCACCAAGGTAAAATTGCAGAAATGCATACTGGTGAAGGAAAGACCTTGGTCGCTACCCTTCCTCTTTATCTAAATGCATTAACAGGGAATGGAACGCATTTGGTCACAGTAAATGATTATTTGGCAAAAAGAGATAGTGCATGGATGGCACCAATATTTCAATTTCATGGACTCACAATAGATTGCATTGATAAACACAAACCAAATTCTGATGGAAGAAGAGCGGCTTACAATGCAGATATCACTTATGGTACAAACAACGAATTTGGTTTTGACTATTTAAGGGATAATATGGCGCACACGCCAAGTGATTTGGTACAACGCCCTCATCATTATGCCATTGTGGATGAAGTAGATTCTGTTTTAATTGATGATGCCCGTACACCTTTGATTATTTCTGGCCCAGTTCCAGAAGGTGACCGCCATGAATTTAACGAACTAAAGCCAAAAGTTGGTGATATTGTACAAAAACAACGTCAGTTTTTAACCGGGGTTTTGGCAGAAGCTAAAAAGTTGATTTCCGAAGGAGATACCAAAGAAGGTGGGTTTTTATTACTAAGAGTTCACAGAGGTTTGCCAAAAAACAAAGCACTTATTAAGTATTTAAGTGAAGAAGGTATTAAGATGCTCTTGCAAAAGACTGAGAATTTCTATATGCAGGACAACAACAGGGAAATGCCAAAGGTTGATGCTGAGTTGCTGTTTGTAATTGATGAAAAAAACAATCAGATAGAGCTTACAGACAAAGGAGTAGATTACATTTCTGGTGACCAAAACAAAGATTTCTTTGTAATGCCAGATATAGGTGGAGAAATTGCTAAAATCGAAAATCAAAATTTAGAAATAGAAAAAGAAGCTGAGTTAAAAGAAGATCTTTTTAAGGATTTCGCTGTAAAAAGTGAGCGCATCCACACTATGAACCAATTGCTAAAAGCATATACCCTTTTCGAAAAAGACGTGGAATATGTAGTGATGGAGAACAAAGTAATGATTGTAGATGAGCAAACAGGTCGTATTATGGATGGCCGTAGATACTCGGACGGATTGCACCAAGCTATTGAGGCCAAAGAAAATGTAAAGATTGAGGCTATGACCCAAACCTTTGCAACCGTAACATTACAGAATTACTTTAGAATGTACCAAAAACTGGCTGGTATGACGGGTACTGCGGTGACCGAAGCAGGTGAGTTTTGGGAAATCTATAAGTTGGATGTTATGGAAATTCCTACCAACAGACCTATTGCAAGAGATGATAGACATGATCTTATCTACAAAACAAAAAGAGAAAAGTACAATGCCATTATAGATGAAGTAACCAAACTTTCACAAGATGGGAGACCGGTATTAATTGGTACTACATCGGTAGAAATTTCGGAATTACTATCTAGGATGTTAAGCATTAGAAAAGTTCCCCATAATGTATTGAACGCCAAGCTTCATAAAAAAGAAGCTGATATTGTTGCGGAAGCGGGAAATGCAGGTGTAGTGACCATTGCCACCAACATGGCTGGTAGGGGAACAGATATTAAATTAATAGATTCTGTAAAAGAAGCTGGTGGACTTGCAATTGTGGGTACAGAAAGGCATGACTCTAGAAGGGTAGATAGACAGTTAAGAGGTCGTTCTGGTAGACAGGGAGATCCAGGAAGCTCGCAATTCTATGTTTCTTTGGAAGATAACCTAATGCGTTTGTTTGGTTCTGACAAGGTTGCAAAAATGATGGATAGAATGGGCTTGGAAGAAGGCGAGGTAATTCAACATTCCATGATGACCAAATCCATAGAGCGCGCTCAGAAAAAAGTAGAGGAAAACAACTTTGGAGTTCGTAAGAGGTTATTGGAATATGATGATGTAATGAATGCACAGCGTGAAGTGGTATACAAGCGCAGACGCCATGCGTTGCAAGGAGAGCGCTTAAAAGTGGACATTGCCAATATGATCTATGATACCTGTGAGGTCATTACGGACACTAACAAAGCTGCTAACGACTATAAGAATTTTGAGTTTGAACTGATAAAGTATTTCTCAATCACCTCCCCTGTTTCGGATAACGATTTTGCTAAAATGGGAGTTCAGGAAATAACCAGCAAGTTGTATTCTGAAGTCTATGCGCACTATCAAAATAAAATGGAACGTAGTGCAGCAACAGCTTTCCCCGTAATTAAAAAAGTCTATGAGGACAATGCCAATAAGTTTGAACGTATTGTGGTTCCCTTTACGGATGGCATAAAAACCCTTAATGTTGTAACAAACCTTAAGGAGGCTTATGAGAGTGATGGAAAACAACTAGTAACTGATTTTGAAAAAAACATTACCCTGGCTATCATTGATGATTCTTGGAAAACTCATTTACGTAAAATGGATGAATTGAAACAATCTGTTCAATTAGCGGTCCACGAACAGAAAGACCCGTTATTGATCTATAAATTTGAAGCATTTGAGCTCTTTAAAAATGTTATGGATAAGGTCAACAAAGAAGTTATTTCTTTCTTGTTCAAAGGAGAATTACCTTCAAATGACTCCAATGAAATCCATGAAGCCAGAACTGTAAGCAGACCAAAGGAAAAATTGCAGACATCCAAAGAAGAAATCCCTAATAGCGATGAACTTGCCGCTCAAAACAGAGCTGTGGGTCAAAACCAAGGTGGAAGACCAGTAATTACTGAAACTATAACTAGGGAACGTCCAAAAATTGGCAGAAACGATAGGGTTACCATTAAAAATGTAATGTCTGGTGAAAGTAAGACCGTAAAATACAAACAGGCTGAACCACTGATTGACAAAGGGGAATGGGTTTTAATTGAAAATTAACTCTAGAAAACCAGCCCAGAATATTCTTTAAAAGAAAACGACAACTAATTTAAGTTGTCGTTTTTTGATTATATCCTTAAACATATTTAGTTTTACAGGAAATATTTTCGTTTATTCGACACATAATATTAACCACCTCTTTTGGTACTCCCCTTGGTTAAAAATTAAATGTAAGATTTATTATGCCAAAACCTTTCTTGGATCAAGAACGTTTAAAGGATAAAACCAGTTTAGCACTTACTATAAACTATTACACATCCTTTTTTTCTTTATTGTTCTTCCTAATTTGTATCAATTTATTAGATATTCAAAAAGTTATTCCATGGATATTCTTAGGGTTCGGCATTCTAAATTTAATCAACAGCTTACTTTATAGATTTCATAAAAATTTAACTTTATCCTTTTTAGTAACTTCTACACTTACCATTGTAGGGTCCATTATAATAACCCTTTATAGTGGTGGTATTAACAGCCCATTTATTTTTGTTTTAGCTATTGTCGTATTTGGAGGATATGTTACAACTAGGGTATATGGCAAAATCTATCTCTATTTAAATCTGGCCATTATTATTGGCATATATATCATTGGTCTTCCTAAGTATAACTTTATTCCCAATGTGATTCCTGTAGAATCTCAAAGTCTATTCAGCTTGGTAAGTATTCTATTTTCATTATATATTTTGGGTGGAGTTATGGCTAAATACCTTTTAAGGGCACATCATAAACTTTATAAGTCTAAAAGGGAAATAATTGCTAGAATTAATGAAAAAGACACTTTACTTAAAGAAATACATCATAGGGTAAAAAATAATTTACAGACCATTTCTAGCCTGCTAAGCTTGCAATCCAATAGCATTGAAGACAAAAAAATGAAAGGGCTCATTAAAAGCAGTCAAAACCGTGTTATGTCCATGGCCATGATACATGAGATGTTATATATGAGAGATGATATTTCAAAAATTGATTATAAATCCTATGTTATAGAATTATGTGAATATTTAATTCGTTCCATAAAAGGCCCAGACAGCAACATTAAATTAAGTTTGGATATTCCCGATATACGCTTGGGAATTAATACAGCAATTCCGTTAGGTCTCTTGATAAATGAAATTATAACCAATGCCCTAAAATATGGTATTAAAGACGATTCCAAAGGCAAAATTCATATCAATTTAAAGAAAGATGGCGAAAAAGGATATCTTTTACAAATTGGTGATAATGGTGTTGGATATCCAGATAATGTAAGTCACGAAAACACCAAATCATTAGGTTTAAAACTTATCCATAATTTAACTCGCCAACTTAAAGGTGTTATAATCAGAGATTTTTCTAAGAAAGGAACCAATTACATCATTAATTTTAATGAAATAAGCGAACACTTTCCAGATGAAGTGAGTTAACATTCAAGAATTCCACATAAATAGCACCTTCTTTTTTTTGAGTCAATAAAATCTTGGCACTTACTTCATTTGCAAGGTGATATTTTATGCTTCTTTGGCTTTATATTGTTATATTTAAAACAGCTAATTCAAACTCAATCTAATGTTTAAAAAACTACTCCTTTTGTTGGTGCTTTGTAGCACTTCTCTTTTTGGTCAAGATTATTTTTTTCAAAAATTTCATCCCTTCAATCAAGATATTCCATCACCAGAGCAATTCTTGGGTTATGGTATTGGTGAACACCATACAAGGCACGATTTAATTGTTGCTTATTTAGAGAAACTTGCCCAGGTTTCAGACCGTGCATCCATATATCAATACGGTAAAACCCATGAAGGAAGAAAATTGGTGATTTTAATTATTTCCACACCAGAAAACCTTTCCAATATTGATGCATTAAAGCAGCAACATCTTGCGTTCACTGACCCTAGTTCTAATGCTTCAAACTATGCAGATGTTCCTGTTTTCATAAATTTAGCATACAACGTACATGGTAATGAGCCTTCTAGTTCAGAAGCAGCCCTTTTAACAGCCTATACTTTAGTGGCATCAAACAATCCAGAAATACTAAAGTATATCAACAATGCAATCATTTTTGTGGATCCAACCATTAACCCAGACGGTAGGGACCGCCATACACAATGGGCAAATATGTACCAAGGAAGCCCTTTGGTAGCTGACCCACAAGATGCTGAGCACAATGAGTATTGGCCAATGGGACGTACCAATCATTATTGGTTTGACTTAAACCGAGATTGGCTCTTGGCCATAAACCCAGAAAGCAGAGGTAAATTAACCTGGTATCATGAATGGTATCCCAACGTGGTGACCGATTTTCATGAAATGGGCAGTCAAAGCACCTATTTTTTTGAACCCATGAAAATCAACGGGTCCTTAAATCCAATTATGCCAAAAGAGAATTATGTGGACCTTAATAACCTTTTTGGGGATTATTATGCCAAAGCATTGGATAGTATCGGATCTCTTTACTTCACGAAAGAAGCGTTTGATGGTACATATCCTGGCTATGGTTCCTCCTATCCAGATTTACAAGGCGGACTTGGATTATTGTTTGAGCAAGCAAGTTCTAGAGGCCATAAGCAGACTACGGCCTTTGGGGAAATAACTTTTCCTTTTACAATTAGAAATCAATATACTTCTGGTATTACCACGGTAAAGGCGGCAGTTGAAAACAAAGAATATTTGTACAAATACCAACAAGAGTTCTTTAAAAGTGCTTTGACCAATGCAGCTTCAAGTAAAATAAAGGGATACGAATTTGGTGATATTTATGATGCTAACAGAGTAAAAGCTTTTATTGATAAATTATTACTGCATAAAATTGATGTTTACAAATCTGGAAACTCATTTGTGGTTCCCACAAAGCAGCCCCAATATAGAATGGTACAAACAATGTTTGAAACGTATAACAAATATCGTGATAGTGTCTACTATGATGCATCTGCTTGGTCGGTAGCTAACTTCTATAATATGAAGTACAAAGCAGTAAATACAATAAAAACAGGTGACAAAATAGAATCTACGGATAATTTGGTGAATGTTGTTCCTGTCAAAAAATCTGATTATGCCTATATTTTGGATTGGGATGATTATAACACTCCAGCTGCCCTCTATCAATTACAATCAAAAGGATTGGTTTTATCATCCGCGTTTAAACCCTTAACCGTACAAATAAATGGTGCTTCCAAAACCTTTAATTATGGGGCATTGTTGGTTCCTGTAAGTCTTCAAAAAAAGACATCAGAGGAAGTTTTAAAATTGTTAACAGATGTTCAAAAGAAGTATAAAGTTCCTATTTATGGGTTAAAAACAGGATATAATGTAAAAGGAGTGGATTTGGGTAGTAGGTATGTACAACCAGTAACCAAACCAAAAGCCGCCATGTTGATTGGTAATGGAGTACGCTCCTATGAGGCAGGTGAAGTTTGGCACTTATTGGATACAAGAATGGATATGCCCATCACTAAAATTCCCCTTCGTAATTTTAATAGAATAAATCTTGACAAATACAATACATTGGTCATGGTTTCGGGCAGATACGCTCTTTCAACAAAGCAACAGGGTAAAATAAAAGATTGGGTGAGCAAAGGCAACACCCTCGTAACCATTGGGTCCGCTTCTAAATGGGCCATAGACAAAGAATTGGTCAAAGAAAAACTTACGAAAAAAGAAAAAGATTCTACTAAAATAGCAGTTAGAAAGCCCTACGTAGATGCTGCAGAAAATTTAGGAAAAGAAAGTGTTGGAGGAATCATTTTAAAGGCCGATTTGGATACTACCCATCCATTGGCATTTGGCTATCATGATAAAGCCATTCCCGTATATAAAAACAATGAAGTATGGTTGACTCCTAGTAAGAATGAATACGCGACTGTGGCCAAATATTCTGAAAACCCCCATCTTGATGGTTTTATTACCAATAAAAACATGAATGAATTTCTTAAGCCATCTGCCTCCCTCATTGTGAGCCCTGTTGGTAGTGGAAGAGTTGTAATGTTCGCTGACAATCCAAATTTTAGAGGTTCTTGGTACGGAACCAATCGTCTTTTTTTAAATGCACTCTTTTTAGGTGATAAAATAAGAGTTCCCAATTAATTTCTTGTTATTATGAAAGCAACGCTCACATACATTCTTGCATTATTTTTATTGACTTTTAATTTTATTGATGCCCAAGATAATAAGGTTGAAGGTCCATTTTCTCAATTGATTATTCGTGGAGTAACACTTATTAATGGAAATGGGGCACCGCCAAGAGGCCCTATTGATATTGTAGTAGAGAATAATAAAATAGTTAATATTCAGGTTGTGGGCTACCCTGGAGTAAAAATTGATGCTGCCAAAAGACCTAAATTAAAAGAGGGAGGCAAAGAGCTGGACTGTACGGGTATGTACCTAATGCCCGGCTTTGTAGATGCCCATACCCATATTGGTGGTGTTTCTCAAGGTGCTGAGCCAGAATATGTTTTTAAACTATGGATGGCGCATGGTGTTACTACTGTTAGAGAAGTAGGTGGCAGGGGAATTGATTGGTCTTTGGATTTAAAAAGAAAAAGTGCCAAAAATGAAATTATTGCACCTAGAATCTACACGTATACAGTTTTCGGTCAAAAAACAAAGGACTTTAACCCCTTGGACGACATACCTATAAGCACACCAGAACAAGCAAGAAAATGGGTGCGTGCCAATGCGGAAAAAGGGGCGGACGGTATCAAATTTTTTGGAGCAGCACCTGATATTATGGCTGCAGCTTTGGACGAAAATAAAAAAATGGGTTTGGGCTCCGCCTGCCACCATGCACAAATGGATGTTGCGCTCTGGAATGTCCTACATTCTGCAAAAGCGGGGTTAACATCTATGGAGCACTGGTACGGTCTACCAGAGGCCTTATTTGAGGATAAAACAGTACAAGATTACCCTCTTGACTATAACTATCAAAACGAACAGCACAGGTTTGAACAAGCAGGAAGGTTATGGAAACAAGCCGCTGAACCTTATTCTGAACATTGGAACAAGGTAATGAACGAACTACTTGCATTAGATTTTACTTTAGATCCTTCTTTTAATATTTATGAAGCAAGCAGGGATTTACAAAGAGCACGAAGGGCAGAATGGCATGAAGAGTATACAATGCCATCGCTTTGGGAGTTTTACCAACCTAGCAAAATATCTCATGGCTCTTATTGGCATGATTGGGGAACTGAACAGGAAGTAGCTTGGAAAGAAAACTACAAGCTTTGGATGACTTTTATAAATGAATATAAAAATAGAGGAGGAAGGGTCACAACAGGCTCAGATTCTGGGTTTATCTTCCAGTTATATGGTTTTGCCTATATCCGAGAAATGGAATTATTACGAGAAGCTGGTTTTCATCCTTTAGAAATTATACGTTCATCTACTCTAAACGGAGCTCAGCTTTTGGGAATTGATGATAAAATTGGAACTGTTGCTGTGGGTAAATTGGCAGATTTTGTAATTGTAGATGAGAATCCACTTAAAAATCTAAAAGTGTTGTATGGTACTGGTGCCGTGCGTTTAACCGAAGATAATAAAGTAGTACGCGTAGGTGGTGTAACCTATACCATAAAAGATGGTATTATTTATGACGCAAAACAACTATTAAAGGACGTAAAAGAAATGGTAGCCTTGGAAAAAGAAAAAAAGGGCTACAAAATATTACAACCTGGAATAAAAGAGTAATTACTATGGAACTTAAACAAGTATAGGCTTATCCTCTTTGGTCATAAAAGCCAGTTCTTTTTTAAGCTTGTCCATTTTAAACAATAAGATACGTACAATGCTATTGGTCTCTTCCACTTTAACTTCTGTAAACATAGGAGTTTTGGCTTCAGAAAAGGGTAGAACAACATCAATAGTACTAGTATGTACCTTTGAATCAGTTTTTACATCTTGCGCTACTGCATATGCTCCAAATACAATAACAAAGATTAAGGTTAAGATAGTTTTCATAATAATGGGGTTTTTATGTGCTTTGCTAACGTATACTTTTCAGTTATTAATGGAATAAATCGTTTAAAAGCACCTTTTTATCGATTTAGGATGAAAAATTCGATAAACTGCAAAGTACCCTATGAAAATTAATTGGTTTAAAAGAGCAGAAAAAAAATGAAGTAGAGTCCTTTAAAATATTACTTCTAAAAGAATTAAGCCAATTTAGCTTTGTTAGCCTTAGTAGAAAAAGACAATTCTTTCTTGATTTTAGAATTTTTAAACTTGTAAAGACGAGCAACACTGTTTTCTTTAGTTTCAGAAACCTTAACAGTTAATTCAACCGCATCAACTTTAGTTTCAGTTTTACCATCCTGTGCTTGTGCAGCTACTCCGATAAAAAGGATAAAGATTAAAGTGATAATGGTTTTCATAATATTGCTTTTGTTACACTATTAGAACGCCAAATAGTGTACTCAGCTAGGATATGAATCGCTGAAAACCCCTTATTACTCGGTATCTGTCCGATTATCGGTTAAAGTGCAAAAAAGTCTCGGTGAATGCACCAAACCATAAAAACAGCTCACCGATTGGATGTGTCGTTTATCGGTAACATGATTACTCAAAATGGGAAACTCCAAATAAAAAATGATGAAATATGGTTATATTTATATAACATACTACTATGTTACAATACAAATGAATCTAAAACCATTATTATTTATAATCACAATATATATTACTCTCCTAAGTTGTAGCACCAAGAAAACAGGTTTAGAATTTGAACAAAATGTATTGTATGAAATCTTTCCGGCACTAATTGACTCTCTACATAGAGACTTAAGACATACTGTTCCTCCCCCACCAATTCCATTGTATGATATAAATGACAATTATATAGGCTACGATACAATTCTCTCTAAAAAAATTATGGCTGATTGGGAGATTAAAAAAGCTGAATTAATGGCGGATTCTGTAAAACTTGTTATTGCTGTTAATGATAGTACATATCCTCTAAAAGATATTGAAGCAAGTAAATTAAAAGCGCATTTTGAAAACAAGTACTTAATTCCTGATTCTATTGATTTATCCAAAGGATATAAAATTGACCTAAATAGACTCAAAGCAAATCCAAAACTTAAATTTAAATATCGGTCGAGCTTTCCAAATGGAAGTGATATGTGGAAAAAGAAATATAGTTTTTATTTGTCTGGAACTACTGGATTTTCCAGAATTAGGTTTGACCAATCAAAAACTTATGGAGTGTTGAACAGTGGGTATGGTTGTGGAAAATTATGCGGGTGGGGCACTCAAATATTTATAAAGAAAATAAATGGCAAATGGACTATTGACAAAATAGTTGGAACTTGGATTTCATAATAAAATAATACATACTACATTATCCATGACTTACGAATAATTATATTAAGCCAATTTAGCTTTGTTAGCCTTAGTAGTAAAAGACAATTCTTTTTTGATTTTAGAATTTTTAAACTTGTAAAGACGAGCAACACTGTTTTCTTTAGTTTCAGAAACCTTAACAGTTAATTCAACCGCATCAACTTTAGTTTCAGTTTTACCATCCTGTGCTTGTGCAGCTACTCCGATAAAAAGGATAAAGATTAAAGTGATAATGGTTTTCATAATATTGCTTTTGTTACACTATTAGAACGCCAAATAGTGTACTCAGCTAGGATATGAATCGCTGAAAACCCCTTATTACTCGGTATCTGTCCGATTATCGGTTAAAGTGCAAAAAAGTCTCGGTGAATGCACCAAACCATAAAAACAACTCACCGATTAGATGTGTCGTTTATCGGTATGGTCAAAGGATTAAAAAGTAAAAAGAGAATGTAATCAATATAGGTTTCAATAAATCTTCCTTAAAAATTACTACTTATTGTAAATAAAAAATATGTCTGTAATTAATGTTTGGACTTGAAATAATCTTGGAATCCGATATAGTATAAAACTTATCGTAGTATTTATTAAGCCAATCTAGCTTTGTTAGCCTTAGTAGTAAAAGACAATTCTTTTTTAATTTTAGAATTCTTGAACTTGTAAAGACGAGCAACACTATTTTCAGCAGGAGTAACAATTGTCATAGTAACAGTCTCTACTTTAGTTTCAGTTTTACCATCTTGTGCTTGTGCAGCTACTCCGATAAAAAGGATAAAGATTAAAGTTAAAATAGTTTTCATGACGTTTTGTTTTGTTATATAAATTTAACGCCATGTGGGTGTTGGTACCCGTTTCAAATCGCTGAAAGACCCTTATTTTTCGGTATTGGGCAAGATTCTGGATAAAGTGTAAAATTTGCTCGACAAACGTATAGAACCTTAAAATCCGCTTACCGAAACTTTGTGTCTTTAATCGGCAAAAAAGAGCTCTGTTTTTAGAAGAAAGTATGGATTGGGACAATTTTTAAGGTAATATTCCTGCTCTCTTGTAGTACAAACCCCTGGATAATCCCCCTTATAGGTTCCAATATCCCTTATTATCTGAAAATGGAGGTGTGGTGCATAGTTTACATTTACTTCTGGTACACCCAAGCTTGCCAATGGTTCTCCTGTCTTAAATTCCTTACCTACATATAACCCTTCCAAAGAATCTAAGGACAAATGCCCATAAAGTGTATAAAAGACTATGTTATTGATGGTATGGGACAAGATAATCGTTGGTCCATAATCTCCTTTGGTATCATTATTCCTAAAGCTATGGACTTTTCCGGTGATAGGTACATGTACTATGGTTCCTGCTTTTACCCAAAAATCTGTCCCTAAGTGAATATTTCGTAGCTCCTCCCCTTCCTTATTAAAGTGAGAATTTGTTTTATATAGCCCTCTTTGCTCCAAATACCCCCCATAAGCCACAAGAGCATCATTCTTTTTTAAAATAGTCTCTATATATGCTTGACATACATCTGGGTCGGCCATATTAAGATTCTTAATAGCTTCATTCTTTAAAGACAAGTCTAGTGAAGTATATTTTGAAAGGGGAATAGAACTGTCCATAATTTGGATAGGCTCTATAGAAATCTCGTTAAGAATTTGCTCAAAAAGGGTCATTTAATTTATATTCAAAATATTGATTGAAAATAAAACTAAAATATCTCTTTAAGTAAAATTTATATTAACATCTTTTTAACCTCTTTTCACTGTAAGGATTTGTACTTTATAAGTACTAACCTAAAAATCTTTGCGAGATGAAACTATTACAAATATCCCTTCTTACACTTACTCTTTTAACCTCATTTAGTTGTAGACCAAAAGAAGCTGAGAACAAAGAGGTTTCTGCTATAATGGAAAGCACAGAAGCTGTTGACTTACAGCAATACGAAACTGCTTACTTTGCTAGTGGATGTTTTTGGTGTGTAGAAGCTGTTTTTGAAAGTGTTGAAGGGGTCAAAGAAGTAATCTCTGGATATTCTGGCGGTTCTGAAAAGAATCCCACATACGAAGACGTTGGTTATGGAAGAACTACGCATGCTGAGGCTGTGGAAGTTTATTACGACCCTAAGGTAATTTCTTTTGAAACCTTGGTACAGGTCTTTTTTGGCTCACAGGATCCAACCACTTTAAATAGACAGGGGCCAGACAAAGGACCTCAATATAGGTCTATCGCATTTTATAAAAATGATGTTGAAAAGAAGATTATAGAAGATTCTATCGCAAAACTAGAGAAAGATAAAGTATATAACGCCCCAATTGTCACCCAACTGGTTCCATTCAGAGTTTTCTACAATGCAGAGGATTACCATCAAGATTATGAAAAAAAACATCCTAACAATCCATATATAAGAAATGTATCCGTTCCAAGATTGGAGAAATTTCAGAAAAAATTTCCTATGCTATTGAAAAAGGAAGCCCATTGATTCGATAGATTCAACCAATGGTGTAAAAAGCGACTCATATGAGTCGCTTTTTTTGTGCCTCATTTTAGACTGTCTCTTTATAAATCGATATATTTAGTGGTCTCAATTTAAAAGAAATGAAAAAAACAGCTAAGTATTCTCTACTATTCTTAATGGCATTGACCATTCTAAGTTGTAAAAATGTGCCCAAAGATGCCAAGCAAATAGAAGCCGCTACCACTGTTTCCATAGACAATGAACTAACTCCAGACGAAGTGCAAAATGGTTGGAATTTATTATGGGACGGAAAAACCACTGCTGGTTGGCGAGGAGCAAAACTTGACCATTTTCCCAGCCAAGGTTGGGAAATAACAAACGGAGAACTTATTGTACTTTCAACAGGGGGAGCAGAATCTGCTGCGGGTGGAGATATTGTAACCACTGAACTTTATGGTGATTTTGAACTAAAAGTAGATTTTAAAATTACAGAAGGTGCCAACAGTGGTATTAAATATTATGTAAATACAAACCTCAACAAAGGTGAAGGGTCTTCAATTGGATTAGAATATCAAATTCTTGATGATTTACGTCACCCAGATGCCAAACTGGGAAACCATGATGGTAGTAGAACATTGGCTTCGGTTTATGATTTAATCCAAGCTGATACCAATAAACCTTTTAAGGGGGTTGGGGAATGGAATACTGCTTATATTTTATCCAACAATAATCATGTAGAACATTGGCTCAATGGAACCAAAGTACTGGAATATGAACGAAAAAGTGAAGAATATAGAAAACTTGTATCAGAAAGCAAGTATAAGATATGGCCAAATTTTGGAGAAGCAGATAAAGGCCACATTCTATTACAAGACCATGGGGACAATGTGTTTTTTAAGAACATTAAAATAAAACCAATAACAAACCAATAAATAAACCAATGACAACAAGAAGAGATTTTATAAAAAAAACAACTGTGGGAACAGCAGCAGTAAGCTTAAGTAGTATAGTTTTTCCTGAAACTGCTTATGGAAATATTTTAGGGGCCAATGAACAAATACAGGTTGCCGTTATTGGTGTAAGAAGCCGTGGAAAAGCACATTGTATGGCAATAAATGCTTATCCAAATGCAAAAATAATTTATAACTGTGATGTGGATGATATAATTTTAGAAGAGCATAGTGCTTGGTGCCAAAAAAATATTGGATATATACCCAAAGTAGAAAAAGATTTTAGAAAGATATTGGATGATAAAGATGTAGATGCCGTTTTTATAGCTACACCGGACCATATGCATGCTCCAATATCAATATGGGCATTACAGGCAGGTAAACATGTGTATGTAGAAAAACCATGTAGTCATAATCCCCATGAAAACGAGCTTTTAGTTGCTGCCCAAAAAAAATATGGGAAAAAAGTACAAATGGGAAATCAACAACGCTCTGCTCCCACTTCTATAATGGCCATACAGGATATTAGGGATGGTATCATTGGTGAGGTTTACAAAGGAGAATGTCATTATTCCAACAATAGAGGTTCCATGGGTAAAGGCAATGTAATTGATGTGCCAAAAACATTGGATTGGAATTTATGGCAGGGTACTGCTCCAAGACAGAGTTATAGAGACAACGTTCACCCATATAACTGGCATTGGATTAGAGATTGGGGAACTGGAGAAGTACACAATAATGGCACCCATGAAATTGATATTTGCCGATGGGCGCTAAATGTGGATCTACCAGAAAGCGTGACTTCTTTTGGTGGGAAATACACCTATGACGATGATTGGCAGTTTCCAGACAACCAACAAGTAACCTACAAGTTTGCAGATAATAAATTCATTACTTGGACCGGACATAGTCGCGGTATCATAAAACCGTCTAGACCTGGGCGTGCTACTATTATATATGGTAGCAAGGGAACAATTGAGTTAGATAGAAATTTCTACAAACTTTATGGATTGGATGGCAAACCCATCAAATTTGAGTTTGAAAAAGGTTCTAGTGAAACTACAGGTTCTATGGGAGAAGGTATGTTAGATGTGTACCATGTTGCCAATTTCTTTGATTCCATTAAAACTGACATTATATTGAATGCTCCTATTGCAGATGGTAGTATTTCTACAATGCTAGCTCACCTAGGAAATATGGCACAAGATGCTGGGGAAACAATAAATGTAGATGCAACTACAGGAAAAGTGGCTAATAATGAAAAGGTAATGAAAAACTGGAAACGAGAATATGAAAAGGGTTGGGAACCAAAATTGTAGGTAGTAAGAAGAAATATTTTTTGGTACTTTATATCTATTCCTCTAGTACTACCTTACTGTATTTGGAATTAATGACGATAGATTTATTGGTATCTCCATTGATATGATAGCCCTTATGGACTATGGTATTGTAATTTTTTGTTTTATTCAATGTTAAATTTAATGGAGCAACAAATTCTGACCCAGTTCCAGTTACAGTTATGGCAAATGGAGTAGATGGCATTTTGCATTTTATCTCACCATGTTCTACTGAAATATTCATTTCTTTGAATTTATCGGAAACAGAATTTATGACCAATGAACCAAGATTGTTTTTAATCAGTGCAGTACTAAGCAACTCATCTATAATAACATTGGAAGAAATTCCACTCATATTCAAGTTTTTAACCTGTTTTAGTTTCACATAATCAGAATAATCAGCCTTTAATTTACCATGGTTCCATTTTTGAATGCTCACAGGTGAATAGGAGGCATTTATAATGGTACTCTTTCCATCAATAGTTGCGCCAAGCAACCTTGCATAAGACAAGGTTGCGTTGATGTTTTGTGTATTCTCTGCCAATTTAACTTCTCCATGACGTACATTCATTTTAAGCTTAACTGATTTTGGCATTTTGATTTTGATGGTCTTTTTAACCTTATAATTTTTCTTTTCACCATCTGAAGAAAGGAAGAAAATATTTGATTCTCCATCCTCGTTTTTGTCCCTAGAAATAAAAAGGCTTCTTTGAACATTTCGCAAAGCTTTTTGTTGCTCTCTCATAACCTCTCTTTGTGCATGCATTTCCTCTCTGCGAGCTTCCATCTCTTCTTTTCTTTCTTCCATGGCTTCCCTACGCTTTTCCAATTCCTTTCCCCTTTTCTCCTTCATTTCTGAGTGGCGGGCTTCATATTCTTCCCTTTTGGTATCCATTTTTTCACTCCACTCTTCCATTCTTTTTTGATAGCCCTTATTAAAACTTTCATTAAATTCTCTTTTCCACTTTTTTAAATATTTATCCCCATCTTTTTTATAAGCCTTATAATCAAATTTAGCCATAGGTGGTAAGGGGGGCATTGGTGCCAACTCCGCTATTTCTGCTAATTCAATGACTTCTGCTATTTCTGGCATCTCTGGCATTTCAGGAAATTCTGGTATTTCCAGTAAAAAAGGTTCTATCCTAGGAATTTCAACATTAAAATCGTTCATCCCTCCAACTGTATGTCTAAAAAACCAAGTGTTTTCTACACCAGTGGTTATGTTCACCTCCTTACTGTTCCCCATTATCTTAATAACATCCTCCTTAAAAAAGTTTTCGGCTTCTTCTGCAGTCATCCCATCTACTTCAATGATAGCTTCTACTACCACCTCATTTTTATCCCAGGTCTCAAACTCAATGTCCGCATGGGTGGTGTTAATGTTCACCACGGCATCTGTATCTACATTAAACGATTCTTTAAATGTTTTGCTCTGTTTTTGTCCAAAAACCCCTATTGCAATAAAGCACAGGAGAAGTGGCATGGATTTAAATAGTGTTTGTCTCAATTTGTTCATTTTTTGATTGTTTTAATTGATTTAACTTACTTTTTAACTTCTGTAATAATTGCAACCGTAATTGCAAGTTCTTTATCAAGGCAGATATGGTTTGGTCATTGGGGCCCATTTCATTTAGCTCCACATTTAATGTGTTATACTCTTCGTTAAGTTCTGCCAAACGATCCATAAAACTATCTACCATATCCTTGTTTTCATCTGAAATTTCTAATCTAGAAAGCTCCATATTGATATTGGCCACATAATAGTTTTCCACTTTTTTAAGATCTGGAGACAAATCTCCTAAGGACAGTCCATTTTCTTTCTTATCTGCCTTATCCACCACAATAGTACTACTTATGGCATCCTCTCCCCCTTTGTTCAACATATAAGCTCCTATTCCTACTAATACAAGTACAGATGCGGCAATTTTTAACCAAAAGAAAGACTGCCTTTTGGTTTTAGGAAGTTCCTTGTCCAAACGCTCCATAAAACGTGTTTCATGACCATCCTTCATTGGAAACTTGTCTTTCTCTCTTTTTTCCTTGAACAATTTTCTAAGATCCTGTGCCATAATTTTTCTTTTTTAAAGCTTCTTTTAAGTGTCCCTTTCCACGTAGCAATCTTGTGCGACATGTATTTTCTGGCAAATCCAATATTTGCGAAATTTCACCATGGTCGTAACCTTCTACTAAATACAATTGTACTACGGTCCTATATTTTTCGGGTAAATTTTTCATTGCCAATAGAATTTCATCAACAGCAACTCCATCATCCACTGTCCAATCATCATCTTCGGCTATTTGCATATAAGTTTCATCTAACGCTACCATTTTTTCATGTTTAGATTTTAAAAAATCCAAACTTTTATTAATTACTATTTTCTTTAACCAAGCTCCAAACGTTACCTCTCCTTTAAATTGATGTATCTTTTGAAATGCCTTTATAAAAGATTCCTGCAACACATCTTCAGCATCATCTGCATTTTTTAAAAAGCGCATGGCCACACAATACATACCATCACAGTATTGTCTGTAAAGCTTTATTTGGGCCTTACGGTTGTTAGCCTTGCATTGTTCTACTAATTCAATTTGAAACATGTAGTCGTTTCAGTCTTTGGTTCTTATTGTTAGTCCTTATAAGGACGATAAAAAAAATTCAATGTTTCAAAAAATTACAAACTATTGGTAAGATTAAGAAACCCTTTGAAATAAATCTGATATTAAAAATAGGTTTTGTAATTTAGAAGTGATTGAAACCAAATAAACACAGATATCATGAAATATTTAAAATGGACACTTATCATTCTTGCTGTTATCATCCTTCTAATGGTATTTGTAGGCATGCCCTATATGCAAAAGCAGACCAAAAAGCATAGTCCAGAAACAACATCCGTTTATGCTAAGAAAGGAATGGATTTAGCTGTGAAATATTCGAGCCCCGCTAAAAAAGAGCGTGTCATCTTTGGAGAATTAGTACCCTACGATGTTGTTTGGAGAACAGGAGCCAATGAGCCCACAACGTTTACCACTAAAACGGACATAAAAATTATTGATAAAAATTTACCCGCAGGCACTTATTCCTTATGGACCAGACCTAAAAAAGATAGTTGGGACATCATGATTAATTCTGAAATACCAGATTGGGGCGTTACTATAATGAGTGGTGGAAAAGAAACTACCAGAAATGCAGAAACCGATGTTATCCAAGTAGAAGTTCCTGTAGAAACCTTACAGGAACCTGTAGAGCATTTTACAGTACGTTTTGATGAACATGACCAGTTATATCTAACCCTATCATGGGACAAAACCAAAGTTAGTATTCCCATTAACAAATAAACTTGGCGAACTTAAAAAACACAAGTAAAACCAGCATTACCAAGGTTCAATTATTGAGAAAAGAATCGCCCTCAACCGATGCTTTGATTGAAGGAATCTTTAATGGTGACACAACCATCTTAGGCAAGGCCATTACACTTATAGAAAGTTCCAATCCCCAGCATAGGAAAACAGCCAAGACCATAATAGAAAAATGCTTAGTAAAAAAAACAACGACTATTCGGGTCGGTGTTACAGGTGTTCCAGGAGTGGGAAAAAGCACTTTTATTGAAGTATTGGGTAAAACTTTGACTTCTCTGGATAAAAAAGTAGCAGTTCTTGCCGTAGACCCAACAAGTTCATTGAGTAAAGGAAGCATCTTAGGAGACAAAACTAGAATGCAAGAATTGGCAAAAGACCCCAATGCCTTTATACGACCGTCCCCATCTGGTAAGTCCTTGGGTGGCGTGGGCCGTAAGACCAGAGAAACCATAATTCTTTGTGAAGCTGCTGGTTATGATGTTATTCTCATTGAAACTGTTGGTGTGGGACAAAGTGAAACTCTTGTTCATAGTATGGTAGATTTCTTTTTGTTACTAAAACTGGCAGGTGCAGGAGATGAGTTACAAGGCATCAAAAGAGGTATAGTGGAAATGGCGGATGCCATTATAATCAACAAAGCTGATAATGACAATTTAAGCCCATCCAGACTTGCTCAAAAAGAATTTGAAAATGCACTGCATTTATATCCAATCAAAAAAAGTGGGTGGGCGCCTAAAGTTCTGCTGGCATCAGCTATCAATAAAGAGGGAATAACAGAAACGTGGAACTTGGTCAAGGACTATGTTAAGTTGACAAATATGAATGGGTTCTTTATAGAAAACAGGCACCTCCAAAATGAAAATTGGTTTTTGCAGACCATTGATGAGCATCTAAAGCATGAATTCTATCAAAATAAGGAAGTTAAAAAGCTTGTAAAAAGTTTGGTGAAAAAAATCCATGAAAACAAAATCTCTCCTTTCAATGCTGCAGAGGAGTTGTTACAACTTTCAAAAAAGAGAACTTAAATAAAAAGGCTAAATTTGCGCCGTATTAAATCCATTAGATGAATCCTGTTACCAATTCCTTACTTTCTATAGTTGTTCCGTTGTATAATGAAGAAGATAATGTAGTGCTTCTTACGGAAAAAATTCATGAAAGTCTTGTAGGGTATAACTACCAAATTATATATATAGATGATTTTTCCAAGGATTCTACTAGGAGGGTAGTAAAGAAAATGGCAGATGATAAGGTTCACCTTATTGAGCTAAAGAAAAATTATGGTCAGAGTTTGGCACTAGCTTCTGGAATTGATTATGCTGAGGGTGAATATATTATTACCATGGATGGGGATTTACAAAATGACCCAAGTGATATCCCACAAATGTTGGAATATGCCATTACTGGAGAATATGATGTTATTACTGGCATTAGACAAAAAAGAAAAGATTCTCTAGTAAAGAAAATACCTTCTAAAATTGCCAATTTTTTGGTCAGAAGGGTATCTAGTTTAGATATTCAGGACAATGGATGTGCTCTTAAAGTTTTCACCAAAGAAATTGCCAAGGAATTGAATCTTTATGGAGAAATGCACCGTTTTATAACGCTTTTAGCACATTTTGAAGGGGCTAAAATAAAGCAAGTACCTGTAAAACACCATGCAAGGCATGCTGGGGTTTCTAAATATGGTTTAGAGCGCGTTTTTAAGGTTGTTGCAGATATGATGCTGCTATTGTTCATCCGTAAATATTTCCAGAGACCTATACATCTTTTTGGAATTTTAGGAGTGCTACTTATTTTATTGGGAATTCTAATAAATATTTATTTAGCTATTGTGAAATTTGGATTTGGACAAGACATAGGAACCCGTCCTCTTCTAATATTTGGAATGATGTTTATTTTGGCAGGAGTACAACTGTTCACTATCGGTATCGTTATGGAACTGTTGATACGTACCTACTATGAGTCCCAAAACAAAAGACCATACCGAATCAAAAATATATCCATAGGTGGCAAAACAACGTAAAAAGCTACTTACCGCATTAAAGATTCTAGTTAGTGCCATTCTTGTCTATTTTATTTTCACCAAAATAAACCTGGAAGATGTTTTAAGTACTCTGAAAAAAGTAAATATTTTCTATTTTCTAATAGCTCTTTTTTTCTTTGTCGTTTCTAAAGTAATTGCTGCTTTTAGATTGAACTTATATTTTCATCAGCTAAATATTTTATTGGCGCACTTAAGCAACTTAAAACTATATTCATTGGGCATGTTCTATAACCTATTTCTTCCAGGCGGGATAGGGGGAGATGCCTACAAAGGATATGTTATTCAAAAAAAATATGAAGTTGGGACCAAAAAAGTAGTTTCTGTTTTGGTTCTGGATAGATTAAGCGGTTTGTTGTTATTGTTCATTTTTGCCTGCATTCTAACCTTTAATATTGAACATGCTTTTTTTGCTCAGTATAAATTATTGATTGGATTGGCATTAATCTTAAGTATTCTGGTATTCTGGTTTTTGAATAAGAAGTTTTTCAACTACACGCTTCCTGTATTTTGGAAATCATTTGGTTATTCAGCATTGGTACAATTATCACAACTGGTCTGTGTATACTTTATTTTAAAATCTTTGGGAATTCAAGAGAATACAATTGCCTATTTGTTTATTTTCCTAGTTTCATCCATTGTATCTGTTTTGCCATTGACCATTGGCGGGATTGGAAGTAGGGAAGTAACGTTCTTGTATGGTGCTTTGTGGTTAGGTTTAAATCAAAGCACCTCCATAAGCATCAGTATGCTTTTCTTTATTATCACTGCTTTGGTGTCCTTATGCGGAATTTTCTATCATTTTAAAAAACCAAAGCTTATTACAATGGAAAATTAACGAAGGTGAAGCAGGTACATTTTGTTTAAAATACCTTTCCTCTCTGTTGGCTTTAAAAATTTTGCCTGTAAACGCGTAATTCTAAATTGATCAACAACAAACCTTTTGTCCCAATCAAAATTAGAATTCCTAAGTTCTTCTAATTCTTTATCATCGGCATAGATCCAAACATTCTTTTTCCCCTTTAAGTCTTCCAATGATGTGGTCTGTACTGGTTTCTGATTATAGAAATCCAAAGCCCATGTGTACCTATTTGTAGTCTTGTATATTTTATCAACGGGAATATTATTTTCTTCTATCATCTTTGCCATATTAGACCCTCCTTGATACTTTAATAATGATGGATAAAAATGCATATTTAGGACACCGTTAAGCAACAAACAGCTATAGACAGATAAAGTGACTATTCTTATATAGTCCGCTTCTTGTTTTAAACAAAAATAAACCACAACCATCAAGGCAATAATGAGTATAATATATCCTTGGGGCTGTGCAAACTTAAAGACATAAAAACAGATGAGAAGTGTGCAAATAAAAACAATACTTAAAATAGCATATTGTATTGCCAACAAAGCCCTTATTTCTTTCTTCTTTATATAATGGTGCAAACTATGCAAATAAGAAGCTGTTAATATAGCGAACAAAGGCATTATTATATTTAGATAATGAGGGAGTTTAAATTGTGCAAAACTGATAGTTATAAATATAATAGAGATTCCGCCTACAGTCAAAAATTCAAACTTTCCGCTGTACTTAAATCGTAGTTTAAAAAACGCTTTGGCTCTCCACCAGTATGCAAATAAGGCCAAGACCGTCCATGGTAGAAACACCCATAAAAAGGTATGGAAAAAGAAAAAGTAATCACTACTATTTTTACCATGCCCTTCTCCGCTCAAGCGCTCAAAACTTTGTTCCCAAAAAATAAAGAAAATACCACTTCTATTGCTTTTTCCTCTAATTATTTTCTCTGGATGCAAATCAAATTGAAGGTAATATGCATATAACATTGGAGCAATACTAATTGCAAAAATCAAAAGTGCCACAAGCACTTTCCAACTTAAAAAAACCTTCCATTTACGCGTATAGGCCAAATGACAAAGAAGAGGAATACCTATTACCAACAGCGCTATTTGTCCTTTTGTAGAAAATGCCATTCCTGCTCCAAAAGCACCTAAAATTATGGCCCACAAAGACCTTTTTTCTATATATGCGGTCAACTGCCAAATAGAAAATATGGTAAATCCAGTTAGTACAGCATCTGTCCTTACATCTATATTGGAAAGAACAATGGTCTGTGCAGTTAAAAAAACCAATGCTGCCAATTTACCCACATTTTTATTGTAGAGTAAATTTCCCAACCCATAACAACTATACGCTGCCAATAGTGAGGCTAAAATTCCGGGGATTCTATACGCCCAATGACTAATTCCAAACACTTTAAAGGATAAAGCAGCTAACCAATAATGTAAATGCGGCTTGTCTAAATATTCTTCAGACCCCTTAAATAAGTTGATAAAATCATTTTCCTGAACCATTCTCATGGCCATAACGGCGAATTGGGCGGAATCATTCTCAAAAAGTGTAACAAGCATTCCAGATATATATACTAGAATAACAAGGAATAGCAAAAACCAATACCTAAGATTAGCAATCATAGATTTAATTTGTGGATTGCAAATATATACAACTTGGCAAATAACCAACTCATAATCAATCCAATTATCAAACCAGATACAACATCCAACGGAAAATGTACTCCAATATATATTCTACTATATGCCACCAAAAGCGCCCATATAATTAATAACCCTTTTAAATATTTAACATCTTTACCAAATAAGAAAATAAAAAAGAAAGCTACTGCGGAAGCGTTTGCCGCATGTGCAGAAAAATATCCAAATTTTCCTCCGCAAGAGTTTTTTACCAAACGCATTAAACTATTGACCTCCATATCATAACAAGGACGCAGACGTTGTACTCCATATTTGAAAAAGTTGGAAAGTTGGTCTGTAACCGTAATAAGAAGAGCAATAGTCACCAATAAAGCAAGAGTCTTTTTTAACCCTAGTTGTTTATATGATAAAATGAAGAGCAAAATATAAACAGGTATGGAACTTAGCTTATTGGTAACAAACATCCAAAAGGCATCCCATGTGGGTGTTCCCATATTATTGAGCCACAAGAATAGCTCTTTATCATATTGGACTAATGTTTCGAGCATTATTCTTCGTATCGGGCCACTTCCCTATCGTAAAAGGCAGTAGCGGCCTCTATTAGATTTTGTGTTTCAGCTTCCAATTCTGACTCATCTTCTTGTGAAAATTCTTCCAGCCATTCTACTTCATCATCTTCTAAGTTGATAATGAATCTTGGATATTCTGTATGTACAATGAAAATTGCAGTTGGAAAATCAGTATTATCACCCAATATAAATTTTGGAAGCTCCATTTTGACTTCTTTTTAAATCAATTAGTAATTAGTTTTTTGGTCAAATAATTAAATCGAATATACAACATAATGGCAGATGCTGACAGCCCCACCAATAGCCCTATCCATATTCCAGTACTCTTAAAGGAAGTGTACAATCCCAAATAAAAGCTTATCGGAAAACCTATTAACCAATAGGCAATAAAAGTAATAACTGTTGGAATTTTAACATCCTGCAATCCCCTCAAAGCACCCAAGACTACTACTTGTATTCCATCGGAAATTTGGAAAATTGCGGCTACCAATAGCAATTTTGCAGCCAAAAATATTACCTCGGTATTGTCCATTTGGTTTGCCACATCATCCACATCCAAGTAAATCGTAGGTAGCCAATGTCTTCCTAAAAGGAACAAAACGGCAAAAATAATTTCCAGTAAAAGTGTCAAGAAAAAAATTGATTGCGCTATTCTTCTTAAATCTCTATAATTCTGCAAACCTTTTTGGTTACCTACCCTAATCATTGCTGCCACCCCGAGTCCCATACCCACCATAAAGGTCATACTACTTAGATTCAGGGCAATTTGGTTTGCGGCCTGTGCATTTTTGCCCAACACCCCACTCAACCAAATTGCTCCGGTAAAAATAGCGACTTCAAAAAACATTTGTAAAGCAGATGGAAAACCAAGGCTAACTATTTTCTGCATTACTTTCTTTTCAATTTTCCTGAAATTAAAACCTGTAACATAGTCATGGAATTTTTTCTTGTTGTTCAATAAAAACCAAAGAAAAGCTACCATCACAAAGCGAGACACCAACGTCCCAATGGCTGCACCTACAATCCCCATTTTTGGAAATCCAAAGGCTCCAAAAATCAATAAATAATTTAAAACTATGTTGATAATGTTCGCAATTACTGTGGCATACATTGGGTACTTTGTCTGGGACAACCCGTCAGAAAACTGTTTAAAAGCCTGAAAAATAATTAATGGAACCAAAGAAAATGCTACCAAATCCAAATAAGGCATGGCCAGTTCCACAACCTCTACTGGTTGGTCCATGTGGTACATTAAAGGCTTGCAAAGTAAAATAAGCCCAAAAAGGGACAAACCCAACAATGTACATAGTACCAAACCATGTTTTAGTGCACTCTTCCCATCTGCTTTATTCCCGGCACCATCTGCTTCTGCAACCAAAGGGGTGATTGCAGTAGAGAATCCTATTCCCAATGACATTGCAATAAAAACAAAGCTGTTTCCCAAGGATACAGCAGCTAGCTCAGCAGTTCCCAACTGACCAACCATTATATTATCTGCAAAGGCCACAAACGTATGCCCTAGCATTCCCAAAATAACAGGATAGGCAAGCCTAAGATTATATGAGAATTCTTTAGTGTATTGCTTCAATGGTTCTTAGTTATTATTTTGTAGCCGTTAACTGTTAATTTGGCTTTTGCATTTATATTGTTAGGTTTCGACTTAAGCCTATCTTATGATCTCTAACCTCATATATCTTACATTCGTTTTGCTTCCTCCCAAAACACATCCATTTCTGCAAGTGTCATTTCTTTTAAGGATTTTCCCAGTTCTTTCGCTTTCCCCTCTAAATATTGAAAACGTTTAATAAACTTTTTATTGGTGCGTTCCAGGGCGTTTTCTGGGTTAATCTCAAGAAAGCGAGCATAATTAACCATGGAAAATATAACATCTCCAAACTCATCCTCAATCTTGTTTTTATCTCCATTTTTAACCTCATCCTTAAATTCGGAAAGCTCTTCCTCTACCTTTTCCCATACTTGTTCTGGCTTTTCCCAATCAAAGCCCACACCAGCCACTTTATCCTGAATTCTATTTGCTTTTACCAAAGCAGGAAGACTTGCTGGAACACCCTCTAAAACACTTTTCTTACCTTCTTTTAACTTAATGTTCTCCCAATTACGTTTTACATCCTCTTCATCTTCCACCTTTACATCTCCATAAATATGTGGATGCCTGTTAATAAGTTTTTCGCATATTCCATTGGCTACATCGGCTATATCAAAATCATTGGTCTCAGACCCAATCTTGGCATAAAAAACTATGTGAAGCAATACATCGCCCAATTCCTTTTTAACCTCATCCAAATCATTATCAAGAATAGCATCTCCCAATTCATAGGTCTCCTCAATGGTAAGATGGCGCAAACTCTCCATAGTTTGCTTTTTATCCCATGGACATTGAGCTCTAAGCTCATCCATTATGGTGAGTAAGCGGTCAAAAGCCTGTAATTGAACTTGTCTAGAATTCATTCAAAAAAATATTTATGTAAAAGTACAACTCTGGGAAGTTTTGTGTGCCTTCTTTTTTTAGGTATTTTAGAGAACAATATTCCATTCTAAATGAAAAAAGAACTTTTTTTCCTCACTCTTTTTTGCTTTTCTCTCTTCTTTAATGTTAAGATAGAAGCGCAACTCACTGACAAAATAAATCCTGATTTACTAATAAATCCCTGGCAGGCAAAATGGATAACACATCCTGATATTGCAGGGACAGAATATGGTGTTTACCACTTTAGAAAATCCTTTGAACTGGAAGAAGTTCCCAAGGAATTTATAGTGCATATATCTGCAGACAATCGCTATAAATTGTATGTGAATGGCAGCTATGTTGTTAATGGCCCCGCAGTTGGTGATCTTATGCGCTGGAATTTTGAAAGTTTAAATATTGCACCCTATTTAAAAGAAGGAAAAAACATAATTGCTGCCACAGTTTGGAATTTTGCAGAACAACGACCCATGGCTAATGCATCACATAGTACAGGATTAATTGTCCAAGGAAACGGAAACAAAGAAAGTGTTGTTAACAGTACATTGGGTTGGAAGGTAAAAAAAGACAGCTCCTACTCTCCTATTCCTTATGTTGGCACTGGTTATTATGTAGTGGGGCCCGGTGAGGAATTCAATGACAAAAATCATCCATGGGGTTGGCAACAAGAAAGTTTTGATACTACTTCTTGGAAAAATGCTAAAGAATTGGATAATGGTAGGCCTTTAAAAAGTGCCAAACAGTATGGTGGCGTACCCAGATATATACTGCAGCCCCGTAAAATTCCCTTAATGGAGGAAAAATTGCAGCAATTTTCCAGTGTGCGCCGCTCAGATTTGTCTGGTATTCATAACGGTTTTATTACTGGAAAGAAAACACTTGAAATTCCTGCACATTCCAACATAAAAATATTGGTAGACCAAGGAACATTGACCAACGCCTATCCAATCTTTAAGTATTCAAAAGGAGCTGAAAGCAAAATAAAATTCACTTTTGCAGAAAGTCTTTTAAATACTCAAAATGAAAAGGGCAACCGAAATGAGGTTGACAATAAAAAAATTGCTGGCACTCAAAATATGATCCTCGTGAATGGAGGTGATAACAGAACCTACACCACCCTTTGGTGGCGTACATTCCGTTATATTGAGTTGGAGATAGAAACTAAAGATGAACCCTTGCTAATTCATAATTTCAACAGTAAGTTCACTGGCTATCCTTTTGATGAGAAAGCCACATTTACGAGTAATTATCCAATTTTAGAAGATATTTGGGAAACAGGATGGCGCACGCAACGCCTTTGCACAGGGGAAACCTTCTTTGACTGTCCCTATTATGAGCAATTGCAATACGTTGGGGACACAAGAATACAATGCCTGGTTTCTTCCTATGTCACAGGTGACAATACTATGTTTAAGAATGCCATTGCCTCCATAGGAGATTCTCGTTTACCCATTGGTTTAACCCAGAGCAGATTCCCTAGTAGAGAAATACAGATAATCCCTTCTTTTTCATTGGTATGGATAACCATGCTGCACGATTATTGGATGTTGGACGGTGATAAGGCTTTTATAGAATCTTATATTCCGGGAATGCTGGAGGTTCTAAAGTGGTATGAAAACCGAATTGATGACACCCAAATGCTAGGTCATTTAGAATGGTGGAATTTTGTGGACTGGGTACCCGATGATAATTGGACCTCAGGTGTACCTTCAGGAGCTCAGTTTGGAAACTCGGCAATCCTAAGTCTACAGTATGTATACACGCTGCAAAAAGCTTCTGAACTATTAGAAGCTTATGGCTCTATTGAAAAAGCTAAAGAATATAATTCTCTGGCCGAAAAAATAAAAACCGCCGTATATAAAAACTGCTATGTTCCAGAAAAGGGAATATTGGCGGATACTCCGGAGAAAAAGAATTTTAGCCAACATGCCAATGCATTGGGAGTATTGACCAATACGTTCCCAACAGGAACAAACAAAACTGTTTTAAACACTATATTAAACAATCAAGACATTGCCCAATGCACCTACTATTATAGTTTTTACCTGACTGAAGCCATGGAAAAAGTAGGACTGGGAAGCAATTATATTGCATCTTTAAAACCATGGGAAGATATGCTAGGTCTGGGATTGACCACTTTTGCTGAAAAACCTGACCCTACACGTTCGGACTGCCACGCATGGAGCGCTTCACCTGTGTACTATTTTTTATCCATGGTATGCGGAATAAAACCCAATGAATCTGGCTTTAAATCCGTTCTTGTTGCTCCAAATTTGGGAGATTTGGAATGGGTAGAAGGCTCTGTCCCCCATCAAATGGGAACTATTTCAGTAAATCTAAAAAAGAAGGGGGCTACCGGATTGGCAGGCGAAGTAATACTTCCCAAAGAATTGACAGGAACATTTGTTTGGAATGGAGAAAATATGGCTTTAAATGGTGGTACCAATACTATAAATCTATAAAAGTTACAGCCCCACCAAGGCCAACGACTTTTTAATGGCTTCCATATTTATTTTAAGAGCCTCATCGTTTTCCAAATCATTTAAAACCTTGTTGAACGGTTCTGTTCTAACAGGCCCATCATACCCTATATCCAATAAGCCCTGTAAAAAATCTTTCATATTAATAATTCCAGTGGCCAAGGGCAATTCTCTTTTCCCATCTTGTTGAGTAATTCGTTCAAAACCTTCTCTAGCATCATTTAAATCTACCGTAATAATATCTTCTGGGGTTAAACTCCGTATATCATCAATTGTATCATTTGCGGTATACCAATGAAAAGAATCCAACACAAAACCCACATTACTTTCCCCAATTTCATTAATAAGCTCTTTACCTTCTTTCATGGAGCCAATAAACGGATACCTGCCCATGGTCATTAAAGTACGCATGCCTAAATATTCCAATCCAAGGCTAATACCATAATCTTTCATTACTTGGACACATTCGCCTAATCTGTACGCATGTTGTTTCATGTTCTCATTATAGGTGAGTTCATTGTGGGTAGAGATTATCCATGTGTTCATACGGGTGGCACCAACTTTCTCCAATGCTTCACAGTGCTTTCTAAGTCCTTTAAAATCTTCATGGAACTTGGTTTTGCCTTGTCTATATTCTACGGGAATATTTGTGGAACCCCAACCAATATTGTTTTCCTTCATTTTGGCATTTAGTTCATCTATTTGGCCAGTGGAGTACCCCATTAGCTCCCTTGGAGAAGAAACAATGGACTCATACCCATATTGTATGGCATAATCCAATGATTCTTGCAAATTTGCTTTTACACCAATGATTCCAGGATTTAAACAAATCCTGAATTTTCTTTCCACAAGAGGATTAGAGGTTCCCGCAGAAAAAAGATGTGTGGGTAAGGCGGTTGCAGCAGCAGCAGTTGCAGATGATTTTATAAATTTTCGACGTTCCATTTTAGGATTCATTTTTGCTTAAGTCACTAATTTACAAATTAATCGATTACCTAAAATATATTTTAACGGCTTATCTTAAAGCAATGTTAAGTTTTAAATTTCTTTCCTCTTCAACCTTAAAAAAGCAGTATCTTAACTGCTCTTTACTTAAAATCATTACGATAAAATGAAAACACTTAAAACACTTCTATTTTTTCTTTTTATGGCTCAGCTTGCAGTATCCCAAGAAATTATAAAATTACCTAACGACCAAGAAACCTCTGTTGTATGGGAAGGTGATGAAAAAGAATATTTTTCAGACATATGGCAAACCCAAGTGGTAACAAACGTATCCGTTCCCACTATGGAAGTTTTTAGACCAGAAAACCCAAATGGAACGGCCGTAATCGTTGCTCCAGGTGGTGGGCTCTATGCGCATAGTATTCTTAGTGAGGGCAATGATGTTGCCAAATGGCTGAACAAAAAAGGAATAACGGCCTTTGTTCTTAAATATAGATTGGTACCAACTGGTGAAGATGGTGTTAAAGAAATTACAGATGCGGGTACTACCAATCCCAATGCAATTTTTACAAATGTTGCGCAAGTATTGCCGCTTTCATGGCAAGATGGTCTCAATGCCATAAGCCATGTACGCCAAAATTCTATGACGTACAATATAGATGCCACTAAAATTGGCTTTATGGGCTTTTCCGCTGGCGGTGCCGTTACCATGGGTGTGGCCTTTAATTATGAAAAAGAAAACAGACCAGATTTTCTAGTACCGGTATATCCATGGATGTCAGTCTTAGGAGAGTATAAAGTACCTACAGATGCCCCTCCTATGCTTGTGGTTTGTGCATCAGACGACCCATTGGGTCTTGCAGCTCCAAGTGCAACCTTATATTCAGATTGGTTAGCAGCAAGCAAAGTTGTGGGACTGCATATGTATTCTAAAGGCGGACATGGCTTTGGAATGAGAAAGCAAAACCTACCATCCGATTCTTGGATAGAACGCTTTTATGACTGGGCACTAGTAGAAGGAATAACAACTAAATAATTTAGATTAATATAAATAACCAAAAACCAAAATTACTATTATGACTACCAGAAGAGATTTTATGATTAAGACGGCCGTATTTAGTGCGGGAACAGTTTTATTACCGTCTTGTGCTTTTGCCTCTAGCACGCAAAAAGACCTAGGTGTGCAGTTGTACACCTTTAGAGATGAAATGGCCAAAGATGCCATTGGCACCTTAGAAAAGATTGCTAAAATTGGTATTAAGAAGATTGAAACTGCACGAAGCGGAAAAGGCCATTATTATGGACTTACCCCCTCAGAAATGAAAACTGTTTGTAACGATTTGGGCATGAGCCTTGTTAGCGGACATGTGCATTTGGATGAAAATTTTGAAAAGACCATGGAAGAAGCGGTGGAGTCTGGACAAGAGTACCTTATCTGTTCTACCATGCCCAGTAGAGGGCAAACTGTGGACAACTATAAAAGTGTGGCCGAGCAGTTTAACAAAGCTGGTGAAAAGTGCGAAAAACTGGGACTGCATTTTGGGTACCACAACCATGCCTATGAATACGAGTCTGAAAACGGACAAGTATTGTATGATGTTTTGATGGATAACACGCAACCCGATTTAGTACATATGGAACTGGATTTAGGATGGGTTATTGTGGCAGGCAAGGACCCCATAGATTATTTTAAAAAGTACGAAGGGCGTTTTCCACTATGGCACCTAAAAGACATGGACATGACCGAAAAAGAAAGCACCGAGTTTGGTAAAGGTGGTTTAGACATTCCTTTGATGTTAGCCAACCAAAAACTTTCTGGTCTAAAACATATTTTTATTGAGCAAGAAGAATATGCCGGCGCTCCAATAGACAGTATGATCCATAACCTTGCGTATATGGACAAGCTATAAGCTTTATTATAATTACAAAAGACCAAGCTATGCTTGGTCTTTTTCTCTTCCCACTCCCCCATTTTTTTAAAAGTTATTTCATTAATAGATGATGAAGACATCCATTATTCTAAAGATTATTTTTTGGATTCAAAACCTGTTTAAAAGTAATGGTGCCATAGGTATTGAATAAACCAACCAATGCAAAAGCACAAGAGATTCTGCTTTCCCATTCATAGGCAGTATATTTGCCCCAGAAAATACCTAAAACTACTGGGTGCTTTCTTATAAACGTATTGGGTATGCCATTTAAAAAATTACACCCTCACCTTAAAGAGGTTTTAGAGCGTAAAGCTATAACAGAACCAACCTCTTTTCAGAAGAGCAGTATTCCTGTTATAAAAAGTGGTGCCGATGTATTTTGTACCTCACCCAAAGACGGGGGAAAAACAACAACCCTAATACTTACAACTTTACAAAAGCTAAAATGTGAGGCTGTTGGTGATGCGCCACGGGCTGTTGTAATTGTAGAAAACAAGGCCAAAGCCCTAGAATTATACCAAGCATTTTTAGAGTACACCAAGTACAGTTCTATTAGAGTGTACGCCAGTTATGAAGAATTGCACATTGATGTTCAAAAATCGGAAATTTATATGGGTATAGATGTGCTCATTACCACGCCCAAAACAATTCACAGGTTGTTTTTATCTAACGGTGTTAGCATTTCACAATTAAAAATTTTCAGCATTGAGGATGCCGATTTTTTAACACAGAACAGTACGTATACCGCTTTAGTGAACACTTCAGAAAGTATTAAAAAATGCCAATATGTAATCTATTCAGAAAAATTAGTGCCAAAATTAAAACGTTTGGAAGAACATTTTATGGAACATGCACAAAAGGTTTTAAAGTAGGGTTTTAAAAGAATTACAGAACTAAAAACTGAGGAAAAAATGGCAACAAATAAAATAGCTTTAGTAACAGGCGGCAGCCGTGGTTTGGGTAAGAACATGGCGCTTGCACTTGCTAATAAAGGATTAGACGTTGTAATTACTTATAATGCCAACGGCAAAGCAGCCAATGAAGTTGTTGCTGAAATTGAAAAAACTGGACAAAAGGGAGTTGCGCTTCAACTAGATGTTTCAAAAGTTTCAACTTTTAACAAATTCTTTGAAAAGAAATTAGCAGTTGCCTTGGAAGATAAATTCAAGGCTACAAGATTCGATTTTTTAATAAACAATGCAGGAACAGGCATTTATAAGCCATATATAGAAACCACAGAAGAAGATTTTGATGAGATGGTCAATATCCATTTTAAGGGCGTCTATTTTTTAACCCAAAAGGCACTACCCATGCTAAATGACGGTGGTAGAATTATTAATATTTCATCGGGTCTAGCACGCTTCTCACTTCCAAATTCATCAGCTTATGCATCCGCTAAGGGTGCCGTTGAAGTATTTACAAGATACTTGGCAAAAGAACTGGCACCACGAAAAATTGGTGCCAATGTAGTAGCTCCTGGAGCAATTGCAACCGATTTTGGTAACGGAGAAAATAAAACCAATGAAGAGAAAAGGAAAACAATAGCCAAATTTACCGCTTTAGGAAGGGTTGGCGAAGCGGACGATATTGGTGGTGTGGTTGCTTTCCTGTGTTCGGAAGATGCCAAATGGGTTAATGGACAACGCATTGAGGCGGCAGGAGGAATATTTCTTTAATACCTTAGAATTTAGAAATAAAGATTGATTTTTAAATGAACTACTTTTTCTGTAGACAAAACCTGTTTGAAAGTAATAGCGTCATTGAAATAGATGGGCATAACAAAGTAACGGGTAAATTTTTATGGACCACAGGAGCTAAAATTGAGAAAGATTTTGGAACCCAAACCTTGTTTTTGAATACGGACCATGGAACCAATTTTCCTGCTTTTTTTGACACCACTATTCCCGTAATGTCTAATGAACTCATAGAAAAATTACATTCCCTAGGCGTTACTAATTTTGATAGCTATTCCGTATTGCTTAAAAGAAAAGATACAGGAGAAGTGTATTCCAATTACAAAATTGTAAATTTTCTTACCTGCATAGATGCCTTTGACAGCGAGAAAAGCAATTATAATCCTAACGGTTTTGAACACGATGGTCCTGTTTTTATAAATGAGGATATCGACAAAGACATTGCTGCATTTAGACTAAAAGAACCCACAGATTTACTTGTTGTAAACGAAATTGTTGCAAAAGCGCTAAAAGAAGAAAAATACTTTAACCTACTACTCCAAAACACTTTGGAGTATGACGGCGTATAAAACAAAAGCCTAACATTCCTCTTTTATAAAGAACATTAGGCTAGGTGTTTTTTATCTAAAAAAGGATTACTCCACTTTTTCTTCTTCAACAACCTCATCTCCCAAGGGTTTATCTCGCCACCACATGGCCAGTGAAGAACCTGTAATATTCATAAGGGTGCCAAATACGGCTGGGGCAAGACCCACAGTAGCCATTTTACCCATTTCTTGGGCAAGACCCGATGCCAATCCACCATTCTGCATACCTACTTCAAAAGCAATGGTACGGGCAGAACGCTCATCTAGTCCAAATAGTTTACAGCCCCAATATCCAAACAAATACCCAGCTGAATTATGTAGCAAAGCAACCAAGATTAAAATAGCACCCATGGTCATAAGACTATCACGACCCGATGCCGTAATAATTGCAATAATCAAGGCAATACCACCCATGGAAACCAAAGGCATAGCTTTGTCCAACCATTCTGTTTTTCCATGAAAAAGTTTATTAAAAATGAGTCCAGCTACAATAGGGATAATGGTTATTTTGGTAATACTCCACATCATACCCAACACATCAATATCAATAAGTTCACCCCCAAAAGTTTTCATGAGTATGGGTGTTACAAACGGAGCCAGTAAAGTTGCCACAGTAGTTAGGGTAACCGATAATGCCAAATTGGCTTTAGCTATATAAGCCATTACATTAGAAGCCAGTCCACTAGGTGACGAACCAATTAAAATTACACCAGCAGCAATTTCTGGCGGAAATTTAAATAAGAATACCAAAGTAGCTCCCACAATGGGCATAATGGTAAACTGACAAACAAGCCCAATAAATACAGCCTTGGGACTTTTAATTACGGCGGTAAAATCCTTAATGCTCATAGCCGTACCCATACCAAACATAATGATTTGCAATAGGGGAACAATGAGTTTTTTTACCTCAAAATCGCCCCAATTGGTAAACAAGTTGGGATAGTTCATAGCCAATGTGGCCGATGCAAAAATGAGCAAAGCATAAGAAAAACCCTTTACAGCTGTATAACCCCTAAATCCAATGGAAAGCGCAAGAAAAAAGAATACCAGCAAGGGGCCAAAAATGGTATACTGACCAGTAAAATAAAAATAAGCACATAATACCGCTAGTAAAGCTGCGGTCCATAAAAGGTATTTGTAAATAGATTTCATAGTTGGTTGTTAGTTGGTTGTTATAAAGCGCTACGCTAATAGAAATTAGACCGCTACGTTGTTAGGTTATAGATTATTTATTAGTTCTCTTTTCTCACTTCTATCTTCTCTACTCTCTTTATCATCATTATTCAAAAAAGGGCACGCCTTCAACGGCATACTTCTTCATTCCTTCTTCATTGATTTCTACTCCTATTCCGGGTTTATCAGAAACTGTAATAAATCCGTCTTCTACCATTGGGCCATCAAAATCTACAATTTCTTGGAACATTGGATTTTTATGGAAATATATTTGCCACTCTAAAACCATAAAATTAGGTACAGAAGCACATACATGAGCTGAAGCCATAGCTCCTAAATACGAAGCTACCATATGTGGTGCAAAAGGTGTGTAGTAAAGATTTGCCAAGTTTGCAATACGCTGCCCCTCTCCTAGTCCACCTGCTTTTTGAAGGTCTGGCATAATAATGTTCACCGCTCCTTTTTCTAGCATCTCTCTAAAATCATACGCCAAGTAATGGTTTTCCCCTGCACAAATTGGTGTACTGGTAGAGTCTGTTATTTGCTTGTAAGCATCTATATTTTCTGCCGGAATTGGCTCTTCTAACCACATTAGGCCTAAAGGCTCTAGCATTTTGGCAACTTTCATTCCTGTTACCGCATCATAACGACCGTGCATATCTGCACAAATATCTATATTTGGTCCAACAGCATCTCTGGTTGCCTTCATTTGGTCGTACATGCGCTGCAATTCTGCTGGGCTTGCGGTCCAATTATATCTATCGTATTTATTAGGGTCATTGGCTTGGTCCAAATCGAACTTTACCGCAGTAAATCCCATTGCTACAGCCTCTTTGGCACTGGCAGCAAAATCTTCTGGTTTTGGCAACCTGCTTTGGTACAATGCCGTGTCCATATATACTCTTACTTTATCCCTAAACTTTCCTCCCAATAATTGATACACTGGCACGTTCAATGCCTTACCTGCCAAATCCCATAAAGCAGTTTCAACAGCCGAAAGCACAGCTACATACATTCCTGATTGTGCTCCCCTAAAGAATCCCGCTTTCCGAATATCTTCAAACAAGCGATGTACATTCAGTGGACTTTTATCCTTGAGCATGCGCCCGAACATTTTTACAAGTCCGTAGGTTCCAGGTACGGCATCTGCACCTTCCCCACACCCCCAAATCCCTTGGTTGGTGTGTATTTTTACAAACAAACCACTACCTCCTCTTATATAGGCACACTTAACATCGGTAATTTTTAAATCCGCTGGCGCAGATAGTTTTGGAATTTTATTGATGGCCGATTCGTATTCATTTCCGTAAGCAGAGACCATTCCCAGTCCTGCTCCTGCCATGATACTTTTTGAAATAAATGAACGTCTTGAATTTTTCATGTTGTTTGGTTTACCAGGTTCTTGTTTTTAATAATTCTTGAATTTGTGCTTTTGGCACTGGAAGTTCATCAATATGGTCATTTAGCCATTTGGAAAAATCCTTTTCAATTTCATCTGACCAACGGGTATCTATTTGACCGGCAGTATAGGTTCCTTCTCTTAATCGTTCGTGACCAAACATATCTCGTAAACGCACAATTTCCGAAGTTTTTGCTACTTTTTCAGCCAAATGTGGGGGTATAAAAACAACCACACCCTCTTTACCCAACACTACATCGCCAGGCATTACAGTCACTTTTCTAATTCTTGTAGGTTGATTAATACCTATAATCATCGTATTTAAATCTCCCTTTGGATTATGATATGATGGGTCGTAACTGGTATAATAGGACGTAAATCCTCCTATTTCCCTTAGCCCTTCCACATCTCTTAAAGCTCCATTATATACAATACCATTGCCAGATTTGGCATAAATGGCATTCCCAACATTGTCCCCAATGGTAGGGCCGTTTCTATGTGCCCCGAACTGGTCGCCAACATAAACATCTCCTTTGACCAATATATCTACGGGCCACGTATTCTGTCCTCTTTTCCCTTGTGCTTTTCCTCTATCATCAATCGCTTTCCAAACATCTGGACGAGCGGGCATAAATGTCGCTGTTACCGCACGGCCTACCAGAACACTATCAGGGTTTATCTGTTTCCATCCTTCAGCAACTTGGTACCCGTAACCTTCGCCTTTCATAACGGCCCAAGCTTCTTCCACGCTTACCAATTTTATTCTAGCAATAATATCATCTGGTACTTTGGGTCGGCCATCATCAAACCGTTCGCCTGTCCATTCAGGGGTTAAAAAAATAAGTTCTTCTTTTGAAATTTGTTGTGCGTACAGTGTAGTGCCAAACCCTAAAAAGAGTAGACAAAATAGTAGTTTTGGTAAAGACATAATATTGGTTATTTATTATTGATTCTAAGTATTCTCTATTTTATTACGAAATTATTTATCGAAACCCTATAAATTTAAAGGTAATTTTTAATAGTCGTTAATTTTACACGTTAAATAGTGTTAAAAAAGAAATAGCTGTTATTCAATTTTTTTCCACCTTCTTCCATTTAAATCCAATTTTTAAAAGAAGTGCAATTAATAATATTCCAAATAAGACAAAATAAATAAGCTCATTCCTCCCCGCTTTAATTCGTTTAACATAAGACAAAAAGAAAATAAGCCAGATAAAATAGGAACCAATAGTATGGATTCTAGACCAATTCTTTGCGTTTACTATGTTTGAGTATCTTTCAAAGGATGTGAAGGTCATTAGCAATATAAAACTATAAGCTATGGCACCCCCAACTCTAGAAGATATTTCGGTAGTTAGTAAAGTAGGTTCATAAATAAAATGTCTTAAGAACACCATTCCCAAATGTAGAATATGGATTATAGCAAAACTTACCCCTATATATTTTCTATTTTTTAAAAGCCATTTGGTAAAAGGCGATTTCTTTATTTTAAAAAATGTAGAGGCTAAAAAAGCCAACAAAAACAGCACTATGGCTATTCTGGCAGAAATACGGAGCATTGAAGATAAAGATTCTTCATTCCATCCTAAAACAGCAAAAAAGACGCCTACAAAAACAATAAAGCTGTAAACTATGACTTGTGTAAGTTTCCACTTTCGCAACATCCTATTTATCTATTCTTTTACAGATTTCCTGCATCACCCAATTGGTACGGGCTCCAGATACACCACTACTATCACATTTTCCTTTTCCCAAGAGTTCATCTACCATGGTCTGAATCAATGGTTGCTGAATATTCTTAGAAATATTAAAATTATATACCTCATCTGCTTTTCCATCCACTTGTAGAGTGACACTATGGTCACTAAAAAACGGAAACGAAACCTGCCCTTTGCTACCTACAATGGTAGTTACTTCTTCATCGGAAACATCTCCTGTATTAAAAGCCCAAACGCCATGCCCTAAGACACCACTTTTAAAACGGAAGGTTCCGACAGTAATATCTTCTGCGGGATAAATCCCCGCCTGATTTGCAGCATAACCCGTTGCTTCTTCTATAGGTCCAAAAAGAAAATCCATAGCATCCAATTGGTGTGATGCTAAATCGTAAAAATAACCGCCTCCAGCCACTTCTGGGAAAATACGCCAATTGTCTGGATCATCACTTGCACCCACTATATCTGGGCTTAAAGGCTTATGCAATTTAATATTTACAAATCGGATATCACCAATAACACCAGTATCAATAATTTCTTTCACCTTAAGAATATTAGGTAAAGCTCTGCGGTAGAATGCCACAAACAAAGGCACGCCAGCTTCCTTACAGGCATTGACCATAGAAAGGCATTCTTTATGGCTACGCGCCATAGGCTTTTCCACATACACAGGTTTGCCAGCAGCAGCGGCCTTCAAGGTATATTCTTCGTGAGAACTTGGTGGTGTCGCAATATAAATGGCATTAATATCTGGGTCGTTAATAAGCGCATCGGCATCATCATACCATTTGGGAACGTTGTGCCGTTTTGCAAAGTCTTGTGCTTTTTCGGCTGTTCTACGCATTACAGCAACGAGTGTAGAACCGTCTGCTTGTTGCAATGATGGTCCACTTTTAACCTCACATACATCGCCTACGCCTATAATTCCCCAGCGTACTTCTTTCATTGGTTTCATAATTCTCCGTACGCTTTTAGTATGTTCTCAATTTGCTTGTTTTTTTCTTCGTTGAAAATTTTCATTTCAGGATTATCATCCAACCATTTTAAGGTTCTTTTTATTCCCTCTGCAAAAGGAATGGTGGCTTTAAATGCTGGAACAAAGGTCTTTATTTTAGTATTATCAAAAATGACGCTTTCCCCCTTATCGGCCTGTAAACCTCCCGTAAAAGAAGGCTCAATTTTACAAATAAAATCAGAAGCTATATGTACTGCATTCAACTCTACCCCTAAGCTATCTGCTAAAATTTTATAAATCATATTCCAGGTAAGCACCTCATCCGAAGTAATATGAAAAGCATGGCCAATGGCCTGCGTTAAGCCCAACAGGCCAACAAAACCAATAGCAAAATCATCTGCATGCGTAACGGTCCAAAGTGAAGTACCGTCCCCATGGATTATTATCTTCTCCCCATTCAACATTCTTTGGGGTGTTGTATATTCCTTAAAACCACCGATAGCAATAGGTATTACAGTATCGTATGTTAAGGAAGGACGAACAATGGTAATTGGGAAATCGGCATCACGATAGGCTTTTGTCAGCAAATCTTCGCACTTAATTTTGTCGTTGGAATAATCCCAAATATTGTTCTTTAAAGGAGTAGATTCCGTAATTATTGGATAACTCAATGGTGTTTGATAACAGGATGCAGAGCTTATAAAAATATACTGCTTTGTTTTTCCACTGAACAATTGAATATCCTGTGCTACATCTTCAGGCGTATAAGCAATCCAATTGACTACCACATCCCATTCATGTTTTTTTAATTCTGACAGTGTTTCGGGCTTGGACATATCACCCAAAATAGTTTTAACACCATCAATTTTCACTTTGGTGGTTCCTCTATTTAAATGATACAGGTCAATTCCTTTTTCTATGGCCAGTCGGCTAGATGGAGTACTAATATTTCCTGTTCCTCCTATAAATAATACTTTCATTATGGGTTTTTGGTCGGTTAAAAATCAAGAATTTTCAAGATAAACATATTTAAGGAAATAATAATTTCTCTAACGTTTGTTTAACTTTTTGCTGTTTCTTTTTTGCTAACTTTATGAATTCTATATAAATAACCTCTCAAACCAAAATTAATGAAAACCAAAATTAAAAATTTAGCAGTCCTTCTTTTTGTAATTGCCTTTATAAGTTGCAATCAAAAGAAGAAAGATTCTGAAGAAGTAGAAACCGAAGAAACAACGGCGGAAGTGGCTAAAGTTGTTGCTCATGAAACTCCTAAACCAATTGAACCAGGCACAAAAGCTCCAGATTTTAATCTTCCTGGGGTTGATGGCAAAAATTACACCTTAAAAGATTTTGAAGATGATGACACACTAGTTATTTTATTTTCTTGTAACCATTGTCCAACAGCACAAGCTTATGAAGATAAGTTCATTAATATTGTAGACACATATAAGGATAAAGGTGTTGGTTTTGTAGCTATTTCTCCCAATTCTGATAGTGCAATTAGTTTATCAGAATTAGGGTATTCTGATATGAGTGATAGTTTAGAAGAAATGAAACTGCGTGCCAAAATAAAAAAGTACAATTTCCCCTATTTATATGATGGAGAAACACAAGAAGCTTCTCTGGCCTATGGTCCATTGGCAACTCCACATGTTTTTGTTTTTGACAAAAGCAGAACCTTAATTTATAGTGGAAGAATTGATGATACAGAAAACCCATATATAGAACCCAAAACAACAGATTTAATAAACACTTTAGATGCAATTGTGGCAGGTGAAAAAGTACCTGTTGATAAAACAAAAACTTTTGGATGCTCCATAAAATGGTCATGGAAAGGTGAGTTTGCCAAGGCACAACTTGAAGAATGGGCCAAGGAGCCTGTTACCTTAAATGAAGCTAGTTTGGAAGAAATTGGCGGGTTGGTTAAAAATGGCTCCGGTAAACTTAGACTCATAAATCTTTGGGCCACATGGTGTGGTCCGTGCATCATGGAAATGCCAGAATTAATAAGTATTAACAGAATGTATCGGGACCGTGATTTTGAATTGATTACAATTTCTGCCGATAAAATGAATAGAAAAGAAAAGGCTTTGGAAATATTAACAAAAAAGGAAGCATCAGCCACCAATTACATATACAACGGTAAAGACATTTATGATCTTATTGAAGTAGTAGATCCAGAATGGCAAGGTTCCTTACCCTATACTGCCTTAGTAACTTCTGAGGGGGATGTATTGTACAAAGTAGAAGGCACTTTTGACCCACCAGCACTTAAATTGGCCATCGTAGAGGAACTTGGGCGCTTTTACGCAGATAACGAATAATAGAAAATTCTCCATATAACCTCATAAGTAATCTCTACTTATGAGGTTTATTAATTAAACCAACCAACATGAAAAAAAAATTAGGGCTACCCTTCATACCATTAAATCCAGATTTGGGATTGTTATTGCTTAGAATTTGTCTTGCCAGTTTAATGATTGTTTTCCATGGTTGGGAAAAACTAATGACGGCAGGAAAACAGTTCCATACGTTTCCAGATTTAATTGGCATAAGCAGTGAATTGAGTTATACTTTGGTGGCATGGTTAGAAAATTTTGGAGCCATTTTAATTGCATTAGGCTTACTAACACGCATACATGCACTTGGATTGGCCTTTACCATGTTTGTGGCCTTTTTTCTTTGGCATGATATGAAATTCACGGGAAGCAATGCTGGGGAAATGGCGTTTGCCTATGGTTTTGGGTATTTAATGCTCCTTTTTTCGGGAGCTGGAAAATATTCTTTAGATTACAAGTTCGGAATAAAATAAACCCCTTAAAGAAAGGGAATTGGAAGCTCCAAAAGATGTATTTTAAGAACACATATTTTTTGATGATTGGTTTGTTGTGCATGTTTCACATGAGCTGGTCACAGACTAACATTCCTCCTACCGTTACTGCCACTGGTGACCAAATTTATTGTCCTTTGAGCCAAATAAATGTGGTTACCGCTATTAACATAGTTGACCCAGATGATACAGAAATTGAAGCGCTTTACATTCAAATCTCAACTGGTTACCAACAAGGGCAAGATGTTTTAACATTATCTGGTGCACATCCCAATATTAATACCACTTGGAATGCCAATCAAGGAAAACTAACATTGAGTAGTTCCAATGCTGCTTTGGCAAGTTATGTGGATTTAGTGGCGGCTGTAAGGGATGTAATTTTTGAGAGCAGTTCTCCTACTCCGTCTGGAGAGAAATTTTTCTCTATTACAGTGGGTGATGTTAATTACCTACCCTCAACCGACCATTATTACGAATATGTTCCAAGTCTTGGAATTACATGGACCGAAGCTAGAGCAGCAGCAGAAGGAAGAACCTATTTTGGTTTAAGGGGGTATTTGGCAACAATAACCTCTGCGGAAGAAGCACAACTCACTGGAGAACAAATATCTGGGGCGGGTTGGATTGGCGGCAGCGATGCAGGAACCGAAGGAATTTGGCGATGGGTAACTGGTCCAGAATCTGGTACCGTATTTTGGAACGGATTAGCCAACGGAAGTTCTCCAAATTATGCCAATTGGAATACCAATGAGCCCAATCAGGCTGGTGATGAAGACTATGCGCATTTAACAGACCCCAGTGTAGGAAATAGGGGAGCTTGGAACGACTTAAGCAATGAAGGTGCTCCTAACGGTGCTTACCAACCTAAAGGGTATGTTGTTGAATATGGCGGAATGCCAGGAGATCCTATATTGAACATCTCTGCGAGTACAAAAATTTCCATAGCATCTATTGACAGTGTTTCTGGTGCAGAAAGATGTGGGGATGGAAGCTTGTCCATAACTGCCCTGTCATCATCTGGTACAGTACAATGGTATGATGCCCTTGAAAATGGAAATCTGCTGTTTACAGGTGACACTTTTACAACACCAACTTTAACCACCAATACCACATATTACGCTTACGCATCAATAGGAGGATGTACAACTGGAGGCAGAACAGCTGTTGAAGCCATTATTAATCCTCTTCCAGCAATTACCTCTTCGCTAGAATTCAAAAATTGTGATGAAGATGGTGTTGCAGATGGTTATACAGATTTTAATCTAATGGAAGCAGATGAATTTATTACCAATGGCGATAGCACTTTAAATGTAACATACCATCTTTTACTTGCTGATGCCGAAACTGGAGCTAACCCACAGAACCCTACCCCATTTAACAACAATACTGCCAATACGATATATGCCCGCGTAGAGAACTCATATGGATGTCATCAAGTATCAACAATAAACTTACAAGTTTCCACTACTTCTTTTCCTGCAGGATATATGACAGAATTAAATACTTGTGATGATGATTCTAACCCAGATGGACTACATATTTTGGATATTTCTTTGGCCACTCCAGAAATTTTGAATCAGTTCCCGGCCAATCAAAATCTAAGTGTTCATTATTATAGAAATCTGTCTGACGCCACTTTAGAAGAAAATGAAATTTCCAATCTTAACTATACCAATGAAACACCAGATGAACAAATTTTATATGTTAGGGTAGAGAGTGATGATAATGGTGATTGTTTTGGTTTGGGTCCGTATTTAACTCTTAGGGTCTATCCTTTACCCGTTTTTGAGGTTGATGAAGAAGCCTCCGTTTGTACAAATTCTGAGGTAATGCTGTATACATATGCACCCAATGGAACTTATACCTATGAATGGGCAGATGAAAGCGGCTCGATTATCAGCAGTGATTCTTCAGCCATAGTTACAACTGGAGGAACCTATACGGTCATTGCTACATCGGTACATAATTGTGAATCTATCCCAAGGAATGTTATGGTACATGAATCTAACATAGCAGATATTAGCTTAGATGATATTGTGGTAAGCGACAATTCTACCAACAACACAATTACAATTAACAATGCAAACAATAATTTAGGATTAGGAGCTTATGAGTTTGCTTTAGATGCCAATTTTGGCGCATACCAAGATGAACCTTACTTTGAAATGGTGGAACCTGGATTACACACCTTGTATGTACAGGACAAAAATGGTTGTGGCGTTACACAAATAGAAGTAGGTGTTATTGGGTATCCAAGGTTCTTTACCCCTAACAATGATGGCAATAATGATAGATGGCAAGTATTGGGAGTAACTTCTGAATATTACCCAGAATCTGAACTACAAATTTATGACCGTTATGGAAGATTGATTGCACAAATAGACCCCTTAGGAGAAGGGTGGGATGGTTATATCAATAGCAACATCTTACCCTCCTCGGATTATTGGTTTAGATTACAATTGATTGATAATACTGGAAACGCGCATAACAGAAATGGTCACTTTAGCCTAAAAAGATAATAGGAAACCAACTAAAACACATAATATGAAAATAAGTCTAACAACAATACTTATAGGGTTTATGCTTCTCTTTGGCTGCAAAACTTCTAAAAAAACCATAAATGCGGAATGGGAAACATTATTCAATGGGGCCAATTTAGAAGGATGGGACTCCTATTTGGGGCCTCAATTTATTTCTGGTAGAACATGGGACAATATTAGGGAGTTCCCAGCTCTGGGCCTTAACAATGATACTCCAAAAGTTTTTACCGTTACAGAAATAGATGGTAAAAAAGTAATTAGGGTTTCTGGGGAATATTGGGGAGGTATATCGACCAAAAAAGAATATGAAAATTACCACTTACAGTTAAAGTTCAAATGGGGAGAGAAAAAATGGTATCCCAAAGAGAATGACAATAGGGACAGTGGGCTTCTTTACCATGGAGTGGGCGAACAAGGTGATGGGGATGGGTTTTGGCTTCGTTCACAAGAATTGCAAATACAAGAAACTGATTGTGGGGATTATTGGGGTGTTGCGGGAGCCATGTTCGATGTAAAAACCACATTGAATAAGGACACCTATCAATATGATAAAAATGGAACACTGCGCACCTTTAGCCAAGATGCAGAAATAGGCAGGCATGTAAAAAAACATCCTGATGCCGAAAAACCCACTGGTGAATGGAATACGGTAGATTTATACTGCTTTGGCGGCACCAGTGTTCATGTAATTAATGGGGTTGTGACCATGATATTAGAAAATTCCAAAATAAATATTGATGGAAAAATAAGTTCTTTAACCAAAGGAAAAATACAGTTGCAGTCTGAAGCCGCAGAAGTCTATTATACCGATATAAAAATTAAAACTATTAATGCATTACCCAACTTTAACTAAAAACTAAATCCAAGAACTCATGAGAAAAAATGTAGTATTAATTTTGTTAACAGCTATTTTGTCCTCCACTCTTTATGGGCAAACAGGAAAGGTATATGACAACCTTACTGTAACCAGTAAAATCCTTAAAGGAGAGCGTAAATATGCTATTTATTTGCCCCCAGATTATGAAACATCGGAACGTAGTTATCCTGTTTTGTATTTATTACATGGAGCTGGTGATGACCAAACCGGTTGGGTACAGTTTGGGGAAGTCCTAAACATTACGGATAAGGCCATTAAAAAAGGAAAGGCGACACCTATGATCATTGTAATGCCAGATGCTGATACGGGTAAAAGAGGTTATTTTAATGATATAAGTGGCAAATGGAGATACGAAGATTTCTTTTTTGAAGAGCTAATGCCACATGTAGAGCAAAAATATCGCATTAAAAGTGAAAAAAGATACCGTGCCGTTGCTGGGCTATCCATGGGCGGTGGTGGCTCTTTTATGTATGCCTTGCATCATCCAGAACTATTTTCATCGGCTTGCCCCCTAAGTGCCTATGTAGGTCCTTTAACTGTTGAACAATTAAAAGGTAGATTGGATAGAGGGGAAGAAACGTATAAGGAGGCCAATCTTCAACCTTATTTTGACCATCATAATGCTCTTTCTTTAATTGAAAGTGTACCCGTGGATGATATAAAGTCCATTAATTGGTTTATAGATTGTGGTGATGATGATTTTTTATATGAAAGCAACAGCTTAGTGCATATTGCCATGCGTAAAAAAGAAATTCCACATGAATATAGGGTAAGACAGGGAGCTCATAATTGGACTTATTGGAGAGAGTCTCTTCCTGTTGTATTGTCCTTTGTGTCTGACACCTTTCACCAGCACTAAAAAATCATACGGGCTTGTTCCATCTTCTTTTTTGGAACAAGCCTAAATTAAAAGTATCTTTAAAACTCAATTATTGATACTATGAAATATCTATTTTCCCTATTATTTTTAATTTCATTTTTTGTTGGTGAAGCCCAAGATTCCAACCGTTTTAAGGATGAAGTATTAGAACTAGAAAAAAAGTATGATTCCCTTTGGGACCCATCCAAAGAAACCATAGTATTTACAGGAAGTTCTAGTATTCGCATGTGGAAAAATGTGCAAGAAATGTTCCCGGAACACCAAATTGTGAACACAGGCTTTGGTGGCTCGCAAGCATTAGATTTATTGGCATATATAGATGAACTTGTTCTTAAATACAATCCAAAAAAAGTTTTTATTTACGAGGGAGACAATGATATTTTTGATAAAAAGAAACCTAAAAAGATTTTGGGCACCCTACAAGAAATTGTAGATCGAGTAAAACAGCACAATCCCAAAACCCAGATAGTTCTAATCTCTGCTAAGCCAAGTATTGCGCGGTGGAACCTCAAAGGAAAATATAAAAAATTAAACCGAAAGATGAGCAACTATTCGGAACAGCATCCACAGATAGCCTATAGTGATGTATGGAAACCCATGCTAAATAAAAGAAAGTTAAAAAAAGATATTTTTATACAGGACGGTCTCCATATGAATAGTAAAGGTTACGAAATTTGGTATGCCGTCATAAAAAACTACATCAACTAATTAAATTACATGAAAAACTCAATTCTTCTAAGAACCCTTATTGTACTTTTTGGTATAACCGCTCTTATCGCCTGTCAAGAAAAAAGAAAGCCTATTGACTTTCCGCCCACGGATCTGTCCATGGAAAACATGATACCAAAGCCCGTAAAAACAATTCCCACCAATACAGCTTTTGGTCTGGACCAAAATACAGTTATCTATACATCGCAAATTGATAATGGCTTTGTGGAAGTAGGTCAATTTTTAGCTGATAAAATTAAGAACAAAACTCAGTTGAGAATTCCTGTAAACAATGCAGGGGAAGGCCAGGTAGATAGAATTATCTACATCAACCAATCGGACAGTACAGACTTGGCCACAGATGAAGCTTACCAACTATATATTACACAAGATTCTTTGATTCTGAACGCAAAAACAGCCGAAGGTGCCTTTAGGGGCATACAGACCATTCGGCAAATAATCCCAGAAGTGAGCAATGATACGTTGGTGGAGCATCCTATGTGGCTGATTCCCACGGGAAAAATAATGGACAATCCAAATTTTGAATATAGGGGTTCCATGTTAGATGTTGCCAGGCACTTTTTTAGTGTGGAAGATGTAAAAAAATATATAGATATGTTGGCATACTACAAATACAATGTATTGCATTTGCATTTGTCCGATGACCAAGGGTGGCGCATAGAAATAAAATCATGGCCCAAGCTCACAGAAATTGGTGGTAGTACAGAAGTTGGTGGGGAATCTGGCGGGTTCTACACCCAAGAAGAGTACAAAGAGTTAGTTGCCTATGCAGCCAAACAATATATAACCATTGTGCCAGAGATAGACATGCCGGGGCATACCAATGCAGCATCTGTCTCCTACCCTATTTTAAACGGAAATGGGAAAACCCCAAAATTGTACGAAGGCATGCACGTAGGTTTTAGCACTTTTGACACCAGAAAGGATACCGTTTATGCTTTTATAGATGATGTGGTACGAGAGATTTCCGCTATGACTCCAGGTCCTTATTTTCATATTGGTGGAGATGAAAGCCATGTGACCAAAAAGAAGGATTATATATATTTTGTAAGCAAAGTGGAAAAAATTGTACAAAAACATGGTAAAAGAATGATTGGGTGGGACGAGGTTGCCAATGCCAATGTGGATTCCACTTCTATATCCCAATTTTGGGCCAGTGAAAAAAATGCACAAACAGCAGTTGCAAAGGGCATGAAAGTAATCCTTTCCCCAGCCACTAAAGCATATTTAGATATGGAGTACGATGAAAATTCTAAACACGGATTGCATTGGGCGGCCTATATCCCTACAGATACTGCCTATGTATGGACCCCAGAGCGTTTTACCAAAGGCGTACCCCTAGAGAACATTTTAGGTATAGAAGCACCCCTTTGGTCTGAAACCATAAGTGATATTGGAGAACTAGAGTATTTAGCTTTTCCCAGAGCCATTGGTTATGCAGAGTTGGGTTGGACCATAGAAGAAAACAGAGATTGGGAAAACTATAAGGTACGTTTAGCCAACCAAGCGCCTTTTTTGGATAGAATGGATGTAAAATACTACCCTTCTCCCCTAATAGATTGGAAAAAGAGCAAGTATACCTATAAAGATATTTTGAAGGATTAAAGCGTGCCCAAGGGGCTTACGATATTTGAGACACAAATACCAAAAAAAGTCAAATTCCCAAATAACAGTCACCCGATTTTGCTATATTTCCTTAAAATTCGCCGGACTTCACATAGCGCGGCGTTGTGCTTCATTATCAGAAACCGCTAACCAATGATAAAATTCTTTAGAAAAATACGATTCGACCTTATGGAAAAAAATAAAACTGGAAAGTATCTCAAATATGCTATCGGAGAAATTATACTTGTGGTTATTGGAATTTTGATTGCGCTTCAAATAAATAATTGGAATGAAGAAAGAAAAGAAAGTGCAATTATCAAAACCTATTTAAAAAGTATGTTGGTTGATTTAAATAATGACACTAACCGATTTGATGCGATGATTACAAATTTGGACAAACAAATAAAAGCTAATTCATCAATTTTTAAAAGTAAAAAATATCAAAATAATTCAATAGATTCTATTGTATTAAGTATAACGAGTTATTTCAATGATTATAAAATTGTAGACCAAACATTTCAAAAAATTAAAAATTCTGGACTTGCAAATCAGTTTGGTTCTAAAGAACTTAATGACGCTATTAACAACTATTATACTGTTGACTTATATAGTTTTAATTTATTTATTGACTACGATGAAGAGCATTCTTCAAACGATGATGAGTTTTGGTTTCTTGCCGACGAATATGAAATCAACCCACCTCATGGTCGAGGTCAAAAATTAATACTACCCTTTTCAGAAAATGAAGAAACAAGAAAACAAGCATTCATTAAAAAAATAGAATCTAATTTAGGCAGAAACAACTTGCGGAATAATATTACAAGAAAATCATTAGGAATAAAAATCACAGAAAGTCTAAAAAATAAAGCCGAACTACTTGCTGGACTAATTAATGATGAATTGAACGATAAATAACGAAAGCACAACACCGTGTATAATTAATTGCTTTGGCAAGTGATTATTTGGAAAATTCCTTCGGAATTTTCTCGCGTTCGTATTTGTTTACTAAATTAGTTGCTTAACCACGCAACTAACCATACACAAACACGATGATGTCGAATACGCCTGCGGCGTACTTTTGTTGCACTGCTACCGCAGCCAACGCACCAAAAGCAAGTCGACATCATCGCCGCGCTCTGTCAGATTGCTAAATCCGTAGGATAAGAGAACTTTTGCCAATATCGCCGCCAAGGCTCTATCACTCGACATATCAAATGCTATATGCAATCTGGTCGACCAATTTTATTCCCAATAACGCAAAATCCAAAAGATACGGCCACTTCGTGGCCTTCTTGAGGTCTGTTATTTGGGACACAAATACCAAAAAAAGTCAAATTCCCAAATAACAGTCA